>JASCOA010000059.1 GCA_029959365.1 Microbacteriaceae bacterium PS02343
GTGCGCCGCAGGGGCGGCGGCGCACGGAACAGTACAGGGCCGGATGCGATGCATCCGGCCCTGCTCCGTTCAGATCGCGATCAGCTCGCGGGCGGCGTGGGCGTGCCCGAGCCGGCTCCGCCGGCGGGGCGGCGACGGCGGGTGCGGCGACGGCGCGCGGGGGCGTCGCCGTCGTGCGTGCCGGCGCCCTCGGCGTGCTCGGTGCTCTCGACCGTGTCGGTGCTCGTGCCCTCGCTCTGCGGCGCGCGGCCCTCGCCCGAGCCGCCGCGGCGGCTGCGGGAACGGCCGCGGCCGCCCTCGCTCGAGCTCTCGGAGGTCCGCTCGGTCCGCTCGCGGGGCGCGCGCTCCTCGGTCTTCGGCGCGGGGGTCCGCTTGAGGCGGCCCTTCGAGCCCTCGGGGATGTTGAGGTCGCTGTAGAGGTGCGGCGACGAGGAGTAGGTCTCGGTCGGCTCGGGCTGGCCGAACTCGAGCGCGCGGTTGATGAGCGACCACTTGTGCAGGTCGTCCCAGTCGACGAAGGTCACGGCGATGCCGGTGCGGCCCGCGCGACCGGTGCGGCCCGCGCGGTGCAGGTACGCCTTGTCGTCCTCGGGGATGGTGTGGTTGATCACGTGGGTCACGTCGTCGACGTCGATGCCGCGGGCGGCCACGTCGGTGGCGATGAGCACGTCGCGCTTGCCGGCCTTGAAGCTGGCCATCGCGCGCTCGCGAGCCTCCTGCGACATGTCGCCGTGCACGGCGGCGGCGTTGAAGCCGCGGTCGCTGAGCTCCTCGACCAGACGCGCGGCGGCGCGCTTGGTGCGGGTGAAGACGACCGTCTTGCCGCGGCCCTCGGCCTGCAGGATACGGCCGATGACCTCGTCCTTGTCGAGCGAGTGCGCGCGGTAGATGACGTGCTTGATGTTCGCCTGCGTCAGGCCCTCGTCGGGGTCGGTCGCGCGGATGTGGATGGGCCGGTTCATGAAGCGGCGCGCGAGGGCGACGATCTGGCCGGGCATCGTGGCCGAGAACAGCATGGTGTGCCGGGTCGGCGAGGTCTGCGCGAAGAGCTTCTCGACGTCGGGCAGGAAGCCCAGGTCGAGCATGCGGTCGGCCTCGTCGAGCACCATGACCTTGACGTTCGCGAGGCTCAGCAGACGCTGGCCGGCGAGGTCGAGGAGGCGGCCGGGGGTGCCGACGACGATCTGGGCGCCGGCCTTGATGGCCTCGACCTGACCCTCGTAGGCCTTGCCGCCGTAGATGGAGACGACCTTGGTCGCGCGCAGGCTGGTGGCCAGCTCGAGGTCCTCGGTCACCTGCACCGCGAGCTCGCGGGTCGGCACGACCACGAGGGCCTGCACACCGGGCTCGGGGTTCGGGCCGAGCGCCTGCACGAGCGGCAGTCCGAAGCCGAAGGTCTTGCCGGTGCCGGTCTTGGCCTGGCCGATGATGTCCTGGCCGGTGAGGGCGAGGGGGATCGTCTGGGTCTGAATGGGGAAGGGCTCGAGGATGCCCTTCGTTGCGAGGGCATCGGCGAGATCCTGCTCGATGCCGAGTTCGCTGAACGTCACGTGTCCGCCTGTCGGTCTGGGGTTGAAAGGGCCCCGCAGTCGGCAGGGCACGGGCCGCGCGCTCCAAGCGGGCGCGGCGTTCCCGCGAGTCTAGCCGGGCGCAGCCGTGGTCTACGCTGATCGGGTGCTCTCGCTCTTCGGTCGCCGGCGCCGCAAGTCGGCGGATGCACCCACCCTCGGACCCCGTCCCGATGCCTCGCTGCGCTCGGAGCGCGTCGCGCTGGCCGACCTGACGCCGCCGGTCGAGCGCTTCCTGGGCCAGGCCGCCTACCTGCAGCTCTCGCTCTTCGAGTCCGCCTCGCGCGCCGCTCAGCTGGCGCCGACCGTCGCCGCGAAGCGCGCCTCCGCCACCATCGCCGAGTTCCCGCTCGAGAAGCACCGCGCGCTCGTGAGCCTGATCGACGACCGCGACCTCGACGCCGTCGACCTCATGGAGCCCTTCGCCCCGGCGATCGACCGCTTCCGCACCGTCACCGCCGGGGCCGACTGGCACGAATCGCTCATCACGAGCTACGTCTGCGCCGGTTTCCTCGACGACTTCTTCGCAGCGCTCGGGCAGGGCCTGCCCAAGGAGCTGCCGCAGCGGATCGCCTCGATCCTCGAGGTCGAGGATGCGGAGAAGCTCATCATCGCCGAGCTGCGCTGGTCGATCGACGCGACGCCGCGGCTCTCCTCCCGACTGGCGCTCTGGGGAAGGCGGCTCGTCGGCGACGCGATGCTCGTCGCGCGATCGGCCACCGAGCACGGCCCCGACGCCGACACCGAGACGCGGCTGGAGCCGGTGTTCACCGAGCTGATCGGCGCGCACACCCGCCGCATGGACAAGCTGGGCCTCACGGCCTGAGCGGGCCCGTCGTGCCGCGCAGCAGGAGTTCGCCGCGCCCCTGCCCCGCGTGCGGAGGCCCGCTGCGCTTCGAGATCCTCGACGACGAGCGCTTCCTCGTCGCCTGGAGCTGCCTCGACTGCGGCCTGGCCAGCACGACCGCGCGGGGCTGAGCCCGAGCGGAGGCGCGCGGCCGCTGCGCCCATCCGCTCGGCTCAGCCGCGCTCCGCGGTCTGCGCGATGCGCTTCGCCATGCCCGGGAAGATGAAGGCGTGGAAGGGCAGCACGGCCCACCAGTACAGCCGGCCGCCGAGGCCCTTGGGGAAGAAGACCGCGCGCTGCTCGTAGAGGGTGCCGCCCTCCTCCGTCGGCGAGATCTGCAGCTCGAGCCAGGCCTTGCCCGGCAGCTTCATCTCGGCGCGCAGGCGCAGCAGCCGCCCCGGCTCGATCTCCTCGACGCGCCAGAAGTCGACGGCGTCGCCCTGCCGCAGCCGTGCCGCGTCGCGGCGACCGCGGCGCAGGCCGATGCCGCCGACGATGCGGTCCATGAGCCCGCGGATCGCCCAGGCCGTGGCAAGGGAGTACCAGCCGTTGTCGCCGCCGATGCCCTCGATCACCGGCCAGACCCGCTCGGGCGGCACGGCCGTGGTGGCGCTGCGGGCGTCGACGTAGACGGTGTGGCCGGCCCAGTCCGGGTCGCTGGGCAGCGGGTTCGCGGGGGCGCCGCGCACCGTCGCGTCCTGCCAGCTGGTCTCGACCTCGCCGTCGCGCATGCGCTCGAGCGCCAGGCGCACGGAACGGCGGTAACCGGTGAGGCCGCCCTCCGGCTGCGGTATGTAGTCGTCGATGTCGTGCTCCTGCGCGACGCACTCGTACTGGAGCGAGGCGATGATCGGGCGGGCGAGGTCGCGGGGCACCGGGGTGACGAGGTTGACCCAGTGGCCGGCGAGCCAGGGGGTGAGCACGGGGAGCGAGGCGATCGGACGCTGGTGCAGCCCGGCCTCGAGCGCGTAGCCGTTCATCATCTGGCCGTAGCGCAGCACGTCGGGGCCGCCGAGGTCGAAGCTGCGGCTGACCTCGGGCGGCAGCTCCGCGGCGGCGATGAGGTAGTGCAGCACGTCGCGCACGGCGATCGGCTGGATGAAGTTGCGCACCCACTTCGGCGCCGGCATGTAGGGCAGCACCTCGGTGAGGTGGCGGATCATCTCGAAGGAGGTCGAACCCGAGCCGATGATGACGCCGGCCTGCAGCACGGCGGTGGGCACGCCGGAGGCGAGCAGGATGCGGCCGACCTCGCGGCGCGAGCGCAGGTGCGGGCTCAGCTCCTCCTGATCGGGGTGCAGCCCGCCGAGGTAGACGATGCGGCCGACGCCGGCTCCGTGAGCGGCGCGGGCGACGTTGCGGGCGCTGCGGCCCTCCGTCTCCTCGAAGGCGTCGCCCTTGCCGGCGCCCATCGAGTGGACGAGGTAGTAGAGCACGTCGACGCCGTCGGCCGCGCGCGCGACCGCATCGGCGTCCTGCAGGTCCCCCTCGGCGACCTCGACGCGGTCTGCCCACGGCACGTCCCGCAGCTTGGCCGGGTTGCGGGCGAGCACGCGCACCGTCCATCCGGCCTCGAGGAGGCGGGGCACCAGGCGTCCGCCGATGTAGCCGGTGGCGCCGGTGACCAGGGCGCGGCCCTTGGTGGCAGGCGCAGGGGTGGCGGAAGCTTCGCTCATCCGCTCAGCGTGTCGACGCGCGCTGAGTGCGGTCGGGAGGTCGGCTGGATGCGCGGTCCGCGCATCCGTCCCGTCGGAGACGGGTCAGGCCGCGCGGCTGAGCTCCACGAGCAGCGCCTGGTCGGCGGCCTGGCGGCGCGCCGGCAGCACGAAGGGCACTGCGAGCGAGGCGGCGGCGCCGACGAGCAGGCTGACGAGCCAGATCCAGCCGCCGTCGAAGGTGAGCCCCGCCCAGAGCAGTGCGACCCAGACCGCGGAGGTCGCGGCGGCGCCGACCGCGGGGGTCAGCAGCACGCCGTAGGTGTGGCGGTCGCCCGGCACGACGTAGCGCGCGGCGAGGCCGAGCAGCGCACCGCCGACCGTGACGAAGAGCAGCTCCACCGTCAGCTCACGAAGCCGACGCGGCGCGACTCCTCGGCGCCGATCTCCACGTAGGCGATGCCGGCGGTGGGGACGAAGACCCGCTTGCCCTTGGCATCGCGCAGCACGAGCAGCGGGGCGCCGTTCTCGATCGCCGAGGCGACCTGCTGCTCGATCGCGTCAGCCGTCTCCGACGACTCGATGGCGATCTCTCGGGGGCTGTTCTGGATGCCGATGCGAATGTCCACGGGGCGAGCCTACGACAAGCGGGATGGGCGCTCGGGCCCGTTCACCGACAGCGGACGACGCCGCCCGTCGGCACGGCGCGATGTCGGCGCCGTCCCCTAGCGTGAACCCCATGACGGATGCGCGCGACCCGGCCCTCGAGGCCGTGCTCGCGCTGCCGAACGAGGCCTCCGCCGTCGTGCTCGGCGCGCCCGGCACCGGCAAGACCGGCGCGCTGCTCGGCCTGCTCGAGCGTCGCCTCGCGGCCGGTTCGATCGCCGCCGACGAGGCCATGATCCTCGCGCCGAGCCGGCAGGCCGCCACCCGCCTGCGCGACGTGGCCGGGGTGCGCCTCGGCGTGCCCACCAACGGCCCGCTCGTGCGCACGGTCGCCTCGCTCGCCTTCGACCTGGTCGGCGCGCGCGGGGGGGGGGGCGGGGGGGGCCGGGCCGGCCCCCGCCCCGCCGCGGCTGCTGAGCGGCGCCGAGCAGGACCGCGTCATCGCCGAGCTGCTCGACGGCGAGGCCGAGGGCGTGGGCGATTCGCGCTGGCCCCGGGGCTTCGACCCCGAGGTGCGCCGCCTGCGCGGCTTCCGCACCGAGCTGCGCGAGCTCGCGATGCGCATGACCGAGCTGGGCCTCGACCCGGCGGGGCTCACCGCGACGGGCGAGCGGATGGGGCGGCCGGCGTGGAGTGCGGCCGGCCGCTTCCTGAACAGCTACCAGTCGGTGCTCGACCGGTTCCGGGCCGAGTACCTCGACAGCGCCGAGCTGCTCGCCTCGGCGGCCCTGCTCGCCCCGGGCTCCCCGCGCCTCGATCGCCTGCGGCTGCTGCTGATCGACGACGTGCAGGACCTGCCCCGCGGCGCGCTCGACCTGGTGCGCTCGATCGCACGACGCGGCGTGCCGGTGATCGCCGCGGGCGACCCCGACGTGTCGGGCAGCGGCTACCGCGGCGGCGGTCTCGAGCTGCTGGCCCGGCCCGAGCAGCTGCTCGGCGCGACCGGGGCGCGCCTGCTGCGCCTCGATGTCTCGCACCGCCAGCCCGCCGCCCTGCGGGCCTTCACGCAGGCGGTGACCGAGCGGATCGGCACGGCCGGCGCCGTCGGCCATCGCGCGGCTGCCTCGCCCGAGCCCGGCGGCGCCATCCTGCGCATCGAGGGGGAGTCGCGCGCCCGAGAGCTCGCGGCCGTCGCGCGCCGGCTGCGCGAGGCGCATCTGCTCGAGGGCGTGGCCTGGAAGGACATGGCCGTGGTCGTGCGCTCCGGCTCGCTCGTGCCGCTCGTCGAGCGCGCGCTGCGCCTCGGCGAGGTGCCCGTGCGCACGAGTGCCGCGGGCACGCCTGTGCGCGAGTCGCTCGCGGCGCGGCACCTGCTGCTGGCCACCGCCGCGGCGCTCGGTGCGCGCGAGCTCGATGCGGCGCTGTGCGAGGAGCTGCTGCTCGGCCCGCTCGGCGGGCTCGACCGCATCGCGGTGCGGCGGCTGCGGCTGGCGCTGCGCACCGAGGAGCTCGCCGGCGGCGGCGTGCGCGGCAGCGACGAGCTGCTGGCCGAGGCCCTCGCGGCGCCGGAGCGGCTCGCGACCGTCGACAGCCCGCAGGCTCGGCGCGCCGCGAAGCTGGCCCGCAGCCTCGAGCGCCTGCGCGAGCGCGCCGAGCGCTCGAGCGTGGAGGAGCTGCTCTGGTCGCTCTGGGAGCGCAGCGGCCTCGCCGAGATCTGGGGCGCCCAGTCCGCGGGCTCCGGCCCCACCGCGGTCGAGGCGAACCGGCACCTCGACGGCGTCGTTGCGCTCTTCGAGGCCGCGCGCCGGTTCGCCGAACGCAGCCCCGACGGCAGCGCCCCGGAGTTCGTCGAGGAGATGCTGCTCG
Organism: Microbacteriaceae bacterium PS02343; assembly: GCA_029959365.1. GTDB lineage: Bacteria > Actinomycetota > Actinomycetes > Actinomycetales > Microbacteriaceae > Arenivirga. The sequence continues at coordinate 6,543 of JASCOA010000059.1, forward strand.
CCGACGTGCCCGAGGACACCCTGGCACCGCAGGCCGCCGAGCACGCCGTGCTCGTCACCACCCCGCCGGGCGTGGTGGGCCGCGAGTTCGAGGTCGTCGCGGTGGCGGGGCTGCAGGAGGGCGTCTGGCCCAACCGCCGCCTGCGCGGCGCGATCTTCGCGCCGCAGGAGCTGGCCGAGGCGGTCGACGGCATCGGCGGCGGCATCGTCGACCGCCGCCGCGAGGTGCTCGGCGACGAGCTGCGCATGCTCGCGCTCGCCGTCTCGCGGGCACGGGCGCTGCTCGTGCTCTCCTGCACCGCCAACGACGAGGAGGAGCCCTCGCCCTTCCTGCGCCTGCTGCCGCCCGGCACCCCGGTGCAGGCCGGCGCCGCCGAGCGCCCGTTCACGCTGCGCGGGCTCGTCGGCCGGCTGCGCCGCGAGGCCACGGGCGGCGTCCTGGAGGCGGGGCCGGGGGGTCCGTCGAGCGAGCCGGTGCTGAGCGCGCGAGCGGGCGGCGCGGCCCGGGCCCTCGCGCGGCTCGCGGCCGCGGATGCGGTGGGCGCCCACCCGGACGGCTGGTACGGGCTGGCGCAGCCCAGCACCGTGCATCCGCTCGTCGACCTCGACGGGGTCAACGCGGAGGGGGAGCCGAACCGCGTCGCCGTCTCGCCGTCGGCGATCGACACCTTCGAGACCTGCCCGCTGCACTGGTTCCTCGACCGCGTCGGCGGGGGCTCGAGCAACGTCTCCTCGGGGCTCGGCACGATCATCCACGACGTGATGGAGCACGCCGATTCGACCGACGTCGAGCGGCTCTGGGCCGGGGTCGACGCGCGCTGGCCGGAGCTCGTGATCGAGGCCGGCTGGCAGGAGGCGGCCGAGCGGAGGAAGGCGCGCTCGCTCACCGAGGCGCTCGCCGAGTACCTGCAGGACTTCGAGCGCGGCGGCGGCGAGCTGCTCGGCGCCGAGACCGGCTTCGAGATCGCCGACGGCCGCGCCCGGCTGCGCGGCACCATCGACCGGGTGGAGCGCGGCGCCGACGGAACGGTCGTGATCGTCGACCTCAAGACCGGGCGCTCGGTGCCGAGCGCCGCGGCGATGGTCGAGCACCCCCAGCTCGCCGCCTACCAGCTGGCGGTCGACGCGGGCGCGGTGCCCGCGGTGCCCGAGGGCGCCGAGCTCGGCGGCGCGAAGCTCGTGATCGTCTCGAGCGGCGTGCGGGGCAAGCGCTACCGCGAGCCGGTGCAGCAGCGCTTCGACGAGGAGCGCCGCGAGGCCTTCCGCGCCCGGGTGCAGGCCGCCGCCGAGGGCATGGCCGGGCGGGTCTTCCTGGCCCGCATCGACGAGCACTGCCTCGCGCCGCACGCCTTCGGCGACTGCAAGGTGCACGTGATCGGGGAGGTCAGCGGATGAGCGGGGCGCGCATCGGTGCGGTCGACCTGGCTGCCGCGATCGGACTGCCCCGGCCCACCGACGAGCAGGCCGCGGTGATCGAGTCGCCGATGGAGCCCGCGCTCGTCGTGGCCGGCGCGGGCAGCGGCAAGACCGAGACCATGGCCAGCCGGGTGCTCTGGCTGCTCGCGAACGGGCACGTGGGCGTGCCCGGCATCCTCGGGCTCACCTTCACGCGCAAGGCGGCCGGCGAGCTCGGCAAGCGCATCGCCGAGCGCATCCGCCAGCTCGAGGCCGCGGGCCTGCTGCCGGGGGAGTTCGACCCCTTCGACGCGCCTGCCATCACGACGTACAACGCCTTCGCGAACACCGTCTTCCGCGACAACGCCCTGCTCGTCGGGCGCGAGGCCGAGGCCACCGTGCTCGGCGAGCCGAGCGCCTGGCAGCTGGCCCGCGCGCTCGTCGCGCGCAGCGACGACGCCCGCCTCAGCGAGCTCGGCAAGTCGCCCGACGCGATCACCCAGGCGGTGCTCGACCTCGGCCGCGCGATGGGCGAGCACGTCGCGGACCCGGCCGCGGTGCGCGCCGAGGCCGAGCGCTTCGCCGGCCTGCTCGAGCTGCCCGCGGGCAAGAGGACGCCCTACCGGTCGGTGCTCGATGCCGTCGAGTCGGTGTCGGCACTGCCGCCGCTCGTCGACCTCGCGGTCGCCTTCGCCGAGCTCAAGGAGCAGCGCGGCCTCGTCGAGTTCAGCGACCAGGTCGCCCTCGCGCTGCAGGTCGTCGAGGGCTCGCCGCAGGTGGCGGCCGACCTGCGCGAGCGGTACCCGGTGGTGCTGCTCGACGAGTACCAGGACACCTCGGTGGTGCAGACCCGGCTGCTCGCCGGCCTGTTCCGCGGCGCCGCCGTGATGGGGGTCGGCGACCCGCACCAGTCGATCTACGGCTTCCGCGGCGCGAGCGCCGCCAACCTCGGGCGCTTCCTCGTCGACTTCGCGGCGCCCGCCACCGAGCCGGGCGCTGGGCCGGGCCCGGTCGGGCGCTACGCGCTCGCCACCAGCTGGCGCAACGCCGAGACCGTACTGGCCGCCGCCAACGCGCTCGTCGACCCGCTCTCGCGCGCCTCCGCCGTACCCGTCGAGCGACTGCGGCCCCGGCCGGGCGCGCCCGCCGGGACGATCGAGCTCGCCTACCCGGAGACCCTGCCGGAGGAGGCGGATGCGGTGGCCGGCTGGTTCGCCGCCGCCCTCCGATCCGCTCGCTCGACCGGGCAGGAGCCGCCGACCGCGGCGATACTGTTCCGCTCGCGGAAGACCATGCCGTCCTTCGCGAACGCGCTCGAGGCGGCCGGCGTGCCGTACCGCATCCTCGGGCTCGGCGGGCTGCTCGCCCAGCCGGAGATCGTCGACCTGGTCAGCTGCCTGCGGGTGCTGCACGACCCCCAGGCCGGCAGCGCCCTCATCCGCCTGCTCGCCGGCGCCCGCTGGCGCATCGGGCTCGCCGACATCGCGCAGCTGCGCGAGGTGGCGCGCTGGCTCTTCGACCGCGACCACGCCCTCGGCCGGCTCGACGACGAGGTGCGCCGCAAGCTGCGCTCCTCGGTGGCCGCGGGCGAGGACGGCTCGCTCGTCGACGCCCTCGACTTCGTCGCGACGGCGAACGAGGAGCACGGGCGGCTCGCGGCGTTCAGCCCCGACGGGCTGCGGCGGATGCGCGCGCTCGGCCGCGAGCTGACCGGCCTGCGCCGGCACGGAGGCCTCGATCTCGGCGAGCTCGTCGCCCTCGTGCAGCAGCAGCTGCGCCTCGACCTCGAGGTCACGGCGAACGACCGCAACCGGCTCGGCTCGGCCTACCTGCACGCCTTCGCCGAGGAGGTGGCGGGCTACGCCGCCGCCGAGGAGCAGGCGACCCTCGGCGGGCTGCTCGGCTGGCTCGACGCGGCCGCGCGCCGCGACGACCTGGGCCCGCGGCAGGAGGAGGCCGAGCGCGGCACCGTGCAGCTGCTCACCGTGCACGGTTCCAAGGGGCTCGAGTGGGACCTGGTCGCTGTACCGCGACTGGTCGAGGGGGAGTTCCCCGGCTCCTTCCGCGAGGGCCGCGGCTGGACCGCCTTCGGGCAGCTGCCGTTCCCCTTCCGCGGCGACGCCGCCGAGCTGCCCGAGCTGGCCTGGCAGGGCTGCGAGACGCAGCAGGAGGTCGACGAGCAGCTCACGCGTTTCAAGGACGCGCTCGGCACCCGGCACCACGCCGAGGAGCGCCGGCTCGTCTACGTGGCGCTCACCCGAGCCCGCGGCGCGCTGCTGCTGAGCGGCTCGTTCTGGGCGGGGCAGACGAAGCCGCGCGATCCGAGCGTCTACCTGCGCGAGCTCGAGGCGGGCGGAGCGATCCCCGCGCTGCCCGAGTGCACGGCGCTCGAGGGCGACCCGCTCGACGAGGCGAAGCGCTCGCTGGCCTGGCCCTTCGATCCGCTCGGGGACCGCCGCCCGCGCGTCGAGACCGCGGCAGCAGCGGTGCGCGCGGCGCTCGCCGCGGATCCCGTCGCGACCGACTGGGACGCGGAGATCGACCTGCTGCTGGCCGAGCGCGAGCGGATGCGTGCCGGCGGCGATGCGCCGAGTCTGCCGACCCGCGTGCCCGCCTCCCGCTTCAAGGACTACGTGAGCGATCCGGATGCGGTGGCCGCCGAGCTGCGCCGCCCCATGCCCCAGCGCCCCTACAAGGCCACGCGCCTGGGCACGCTCTTCCACCGCTGGGTCGAGCAGCGCTCGGGTCTGGTGGGGCTCGGCGAGTCCATCGACGGCATCGCGAGCGAGCGCGACGACGAGCTCGAGCACGGGCCGGAGGCGGCCGCGCTCGCGCGCTTCCAGCAGACCTTCGAGCGCTCGCCGTGGGCCGGGCTCGCGCCGAGCGAGGTCGAGGTCGAGGTGCACCTGCCCTTCGACGGGCGGCTCGTCATCTGCAAGCTCGACGCCGTCTACACGGGCGACGACGGCCGCATCCAGATCGTCGACTGGAAGACCGGCCCCTCGCCGAAGGACGACGCGGAGCTCGAGCTGCGGCAGCTGCAGCTGGCGCTCTACCGGCTGGCCTACGCCCGCTGGAAGGGCCTCGACCCGGCGATCGTGGACGCCGTCTTCTACTACGTGGGCGAGGACCGCATCCTGCGGCCGGAGCGGCTCGACGACGAGGCGGCGCTGCTCGCGCGCTGGCGCGCTGCGGTGCCGAGCGCCTGAGCGGCCGCCGGCCGCCCGGCTGCCCGTGCGACCGGCTGGCGGCCTGCTCCAGCGGACACCTGAGCGGCCGCCGGCCGCACGCTCATCCTCGCTGAGACGCCCGCCCCGCGACCGCGGTGAGCACGGCCGCGAGCAGCAGCACCCCGGCGCTCGCGGCGAAGGTGCCGACGTGGCCGGCCGCGTCGTAGAGCGCGCCGCCGAACGTCGAGCCGAGCGCGATGCAGAGCTGGATGATCGCCACCATGAGCCCGCCGCCCGCCTCGGCGTCGCGCGGCAGGGCCCGGGCGACCCAGGTCCACCAGCCGACCGGCGCGGCCGTCGCGAGCAGGCCCCACAGGCCGAGCAGCACGAAGACGGCGAGCAGCGACGGCCCGAGGGGCAGCAGGGCCAGGGCGACGGCCGCGAGGAGCGCGGGGATGACGACGATCGTGCGGAACAGGCCCCGATCGAGGAAGCGGCCGATCAGCGCGGTGCCGACGAGGCCCGCCGCGCCGACCGCGAGGAGAACGAGCGACACGGTCGGCGCGTCAGCCCGCGGCACGGTCTCGAGGAAGGGCCGCACGTAGGTGAAGGCGGTGAACTGGCCCAGGAAGAAGACGCCGGCCGCGGCCATGCCGAGCGCGATGGGCCGCCGGCGCAGCAGGCCGAGCACCTCGCGGGGGCGGGCGCTGCGCGGAGGGGCGGCGAGCGACGGCAGGCTGAGCCACTGCCAGACGAGCGCGACGGCCGCGATCGGCACCAGGCAGAGGAAGGCGCCCCGCCATCCGACGAGCGAGCCGAGCCAGCTGCCGAGGGGCGCGGCGAGCACCGACGCGAGCGCGTTGCCGCCGTTCAGGATCGCGAGCGCCCGCGGTACGAGCCGCTCGGGCACGAGCCGCATCGCGGTCGCCGCCGAGAGCGACCAGAAGCCGCCCACGACGACGCCGATGAGCGCGCGCCCCAGCAGGTAGACGGCGTAGTTCGGGGCGAGCGCCACGAGCGCGCCCGACACGGCCATCACGACCGTGAGGGCCAGCAGCACCGCCTTGCGGTCCATCCGCCCGGTCAGCGATCCGATCGTCAGGCTCGTGACGACGGCGAAGGCGCCCGAGATGGCGATGCCCTGGCCCGCCATGCCCTCGGTCACGCCGAGGTCGTCGGCGATGGGGGTGAGCAGGCTGACGGGCAGGAACTCCGAGGCGATGAGCGCGAAGGCGCAGACCGTCATCGCGAGCACGGCGCCCCAGCGGGCCGGGGCCTCCTGCGGTCGATCGGATGCGGTCGTCGGGTCGGTGCGGGTCATCGTGCTCCTGTCCGCGCCGGCTGCTGCTCCGGGCGCGTGCTCACGCTAGGGAGGGCCGGAGGCGCGAGGGAGTCACTGCGAGGGCGCGGCTCCCCGGTGCGCCCCGCTCGCTGCGCGGACCGGCGGCACGGAGCGCGCTAGCCGACCCCGGTCGTCGTCGCCGGCCGGTCGAGGATCGCCGCGCTCAGCGCGTCCGCCGGACCGCGCGCCCCGGTCGGGTTGTCGAGCAGGACGAAGTCGATCTCGGGCAGCTCGGGCAGGCCGGATGCGGCCGGTACGTGCACGAGGTCCTGCGGCACGAGCGACTGCGGCAGCACGGTCACGCCGAGGCCGGCGCGCACGGCCGCGTGCACGCCGTGCACCTCGCGGCTCGTGCAGGTGATCCGCCAGGTGCGCCCGCCGCGCTCGAGGGCGGCGAGCGCTGCGGCCCGGCTGATGCTCGGCGAGGCGTAGACGACGAGCGGCACGGGCACGCCCGGCTCCACGACGTGGTCGCGGTGCGCGGCCCAGACGAGCCGGTCGCGGCGCACGAGCCGGCCCCGCTCGGTGCCCGCCTCCTGCTTGACGAACACGAGGTCGAGCTGCCGCGCCTCCAGGCGACGGGCGAGGCCGCCGGACTGCGCCACCGTGAGCTCGAGGTTGATCTGCGGGTAGGACTGCCGGAAGTCGCGCAGGATGCGCGGCAGCTGCGTGAGCGAGAGGTCGTCGGAGGCGCCGAAGCGCAGCCGGCCCTTGACGGCCGAGCCGGTGAAGTAGCCGGCCGCGTGGTCGTGCGCGGCCAGGATCGTGCGCGCGAATCCGGCCATGGCGTCGCCGTTGTCGCTGAGCCGCACGCCGCGGGTGTCGCGCAGCACGAGCTGGCGGCCGGCGGCCTGCTCGAGCCGCTGCACGTGCTGGCTCACGGTCGGCTGGCTCAGGCCGAGCTGCGCCGCGGCCTGGGTGAAGTTGTGAGTGTCGGCCACGGCCAGGAAGGTGCGCAGCAGCACGGGATCGAACACGGCCGTCCTCCCCGCCATTGGGGAATCCAATGGCATTGATTGCCGTGATCGTATATCGCAATGGGATGCCGGTCCATAGCCTGGAAGGGCCATGCCGACGATCGAGATACCGCCCACCGCACCCGTCCCGATCCAGACCGAGCGACCGCGCTGGCGCGATACCTTCGCGGCCCTCCGCGTGCCCAACTACCGCCTCTACGTCATCGCCCAGGCCGTCTCGAACACGAGCTTCTGGATGCAGCGCATCGCGATCGACTGGCTCGTGCTCGAGCTCACCGGCTCGCTCGCCGCCGTCGGCCTCACCGTGGCCATGCAGTTCCTGCCCGTGCTGCTGCTCGGTCCCTGGGGCGGCGTCATCGCCGACCGCTTCCCGAAGCGCAACCTGCTGCTCATCACCCAGTCGAGCGCGGCCGTGCTCGTCGGCCTGCTCGCCGGGCTCGCGCTGAGCGGCGCCGTCGAGCTGTGGCACATCTACGCCATCTCCGCTGTTCTCGGGCTCGGCACGGTCGTCGACCAGCCGGCGCGCGCGGTCTTCGTCAGCGAGATGGTCGGCACGGCCATGCTGCGCAACGCGATCAGCCTCAACGCCTCGATCTTCCACCTCGGCGGCCTGCTCGGCCCCGCTGTCAGCGGCGCGCTCATCGTCGTGATCGGCTCCGGCTGGTCCATCGCGGCGAACTCGCTCGCCTGCGTGATCGTGGTCGCCAGCCTGCTGCTCATGCGCACCTCCGAGCTGCACCCGGTCACGCCGGCGCCGCGGCAGAAGGGGCAGATCCGGCAGGCGCTCGCCTACGTGCGCCGCAAGCCGGCCATCGCCTGGACCCTCGTGCTGCTCGCCTCCGTCTCGATCTTCGGCATGACGCTGCCGACGCTGCTCGCCGCCTTCGCCGACCGCGTCTACGGCAGCGGCGCCGCCGGCTACGGCCTGCTCTCCTCCGTCGCCGCGATCGGCGCCTTCGCCGGCGCGATGGGCTCCACCAGGGTGCGCGTCGTGCGGCTGCGCTCCACCGTGCTCTTCGCCGGCCTCTTCGGGTTCGCCATGGTGCTCGCCTCCATGGCGCCCGTGCTCGCGGTCTTCGCGATGGCGATCCTCGGCGTCGGTCTCGCCCGGCTGCTCTTCGTCATCTGCTCGGACTCGCTCGTGCAGCTCTCCTCGAACCTCGCGATCCGCGGCCGCGTCATGGCGCTGTTCGTCATGGTGCTCACCGGCGGCCAGGCCATCGGCGGCCCGGTCATCGGCTGGATCAGCGAGGAGCTCGGCCCGCGCCTGGCGATGTCGATCGCCGGCGGCGTGCCCCTGATCACCGCGATCGTCGTGGCGCTCGTGCTCGCCCGCACCCGACAGTGGACCCTGCGCTTCACGCTCCGCCGCGGCTCGGCGCTGGTCTCGATCGTGCGCGCGGGCCGCGCCGTCTGATCGCCCGGGGCCAAGGCGCGCCGATGCATCCGCGCGCCGACGCAGCCAGGCGACGACTCAGCAGCGTCGCGACATCTCAGCGCGGCGAACGCCGCTGAATCGTCGCTCCGGTGCTGACTCATCCGGTTCGAGGTCGGGGTGCGGTTCGGGCCCGGTTCAGGCGGAGGCGGTGCGCGCGCTGTCGCGGGCGGCGCCCGGGCGCACGGCGTCGGCGGCGGCAGCGGACGCGGCCACCGCGGCGGCGAGACCGCTCTCGGCCTCGGTGTCGCTCGCCGGGCTCGCCGGCGACGCGCTCGCGGGCCGGACCGGGCTGGTCGGCGACGCGGCGGAGGCCGGGCTCGGCGACGCCGCGCGCGCGGCGGTCTCGCCGGCGGCGGCAGCGGATGCGGTGGCCCGCGCGGCCGCGGTCGTCGCCCCGGTCACCGGGTCGTCGAGGTCGCCCGCCGTGCTGTCGACGATGGCGTGCAGCATCTCGACCGCGTCGTCGACGATCTCGGTGCTGCGGCTCGCGGTGCCGTGCAGCAGCCACTTGGCCACCTCGAGCTCGGCCTGCAGCACGGCGCGGGCGCGCAGATGCCGATCGTTGCCGCCGCGCTCGCGGGCGTAGCTCGCGAAGGCCGCGGCCGTCACGTCCTCGGCCCCGGCGCCGAGCAGCCAGGCGAGGTCGCTCGCCGGGTCGCCGACCTTGAGCCCCTGCCAGCCGAGCACTGCCGTGACGGAGCCGCCGGCGCTGAGGAAGGAGTCGGGCGAGAGCGCGTCGTTGATGACGGTGGGCGCGAACTGCCAGAGCACGGGCTCCTCGGTCGCGCGCTCCCATCGGCCGAGCAGCGCCGAGGGCACCAGGCCCGTCTCGCCGGCGCGGTCCATGACGCCGACGCAGGTGCGCAGCACCTCGTGAGCGGTCTGCTGCGGCAGTCCGGCATCCGCGACGAAGCTGGTCGGCAGCGAGTGGATCGCGGCGATGGCGTGGCCGATCGATCCGGCCAGCTCGGCGTCGATGTCGGCGAGGCGCACGATCGAGCCGTAGAGGTATTCCGAGACCATGGCGCGGGTCGGGCCGATGGCGGCCTGGCCGGCGATGGCGGGCACCTGGAAGGGCAGCCGGCTGCGCACGCCGGTGCTGAGGGCGCGCAGGCCCACGGCGTCGGCGGACTGCATGGACTCCGCGGCCTGACTGCGGGGCACCCGGATGATCCAGTGCGAGCCGTCGCGCGCGGTGAGCAGCGCGGAGTCGTAGTCGCCCTCGCCGCGGCCGTGGCTGCTGGTGCTGACGACGTCGAGACCCGAGACGGCCGCCGTCGCGAGGGCGGCTAGAGTGAGATGCGATCGGGCCATGCCCCCCAGGGTAGGTCGAGGGCTCGCCCTCCCGGCCCAACGCCACGCACGTTCTCCCGACGATCGGCCTTCCATGTTCCCTCCCTTCCTCGAGCGCCTGCCCCTCTCCCGCGGAGGGCTCGACCGGGACTACCTGGCACGCGACGAGGAGGGGCTGCTCGAGCGCCTGCGCTCCGAGCCGGGCACCCGCTACCTGCCGATCTTCCGCGACGAGGTGCTGCTCGAGGGCGGCGCCAAGCGCCTCCGGCTGCTGCCCGCCGCGACCGCGCCGGCCGGCCTCGACCTCTACCTCGGCCGTCTCGTCACGGAGCGCGGCGACGACGTCGCGGGCACGCAGGTCGTGGCCGTGGTGCTCGACGAGGAGTCCAAGACCCTGCTGGCGCCCGCCGAGCAGTGGGTCTCCCTGCGCACCCTCGCGCACGAGCTCGACGCCGTCGACGCGAGCGCCGCCACCGAGGCCATCGCGCTCGCCAACTGGCACGCGTCGCACACCCACTCGCCGCGCAGCGGCGCCCCGATCGAGATCGAGAAGGCCGGATGGGTGCTGCGCGACAGCGCGGAGCGCCACGAGCTCTTCCCCCGCACCGACGCCGCGATCATCGTGGGCATCACGGATGCGGACGACCGCCTGCTCCTGGGCAGCAACGCGATGTGGGCGGGCAACCGCTACTCGCTGCTCGCGGGCTTCGTCGAGCCGGGGGAGTCGCTCGAGGAGGCGGTGATCCGCGAGGTCTTCGAGGAGTCCGGCGTGCGGGTGAAGGACCCGGTCTACCTCGGCTCGCAGCCCTGGCCGTTCCCCGCCTCGCTCATGATGGGCTTCCGCGCGACCGTCGACGGCGTCGCCGCCGAGCTCGCGCCCGACGGCACCGAGATCCTCGATCTGCGCTGGTTCAGCCGCGACGAGCTGCGCGACTCGCTCGACGAGATCCTGCTGCCCGGCCCCACCTCGATCGCCCGCACGATCATCGAGGAGTGGTACGGCGGCCCGCTCGGGTCCAAGGAGTGGTGACGGGCTCGTGGTAGCGAGCACGAGGTGGTAGCCGGCCCCGAGGAGCTGCTCGCCGGGCTCGACGAGCAGCAGCGCTCGGCCGCCCGGACCCTGCTCGGCCCGGTCTGCATCCTCGCCGGCGCAGGCACCGGCAAGACCCGCACGATCACGCACCGCATCGCCTACGGCGTCGCGACCGGCGCCTACTCGCCGAACCGCGTCATGGCCCTCACCTTCACGAGCCGCGCGGCCGCCGAGCTGCGCGCCCGGCTGCGGCGCCTCGGCGCGGGCGGCGTCGCCGCGCGCACCTTCCATGCCGCCGCGCTGTCGCAGTTCGGCTACTTCTGGCCGCAGGTGGCCGGCGGGCAGTCGCCGCGCATCCTCGACGGCAAGGCCCGCGTCATCGGGCAGGCCAGCGAGAAGCTGGGCCTTCGGCTCGACTCGGCAGCGCTGCGCGACGCCGCCGCCGAGATCGAGTGGCGCAAGGTGAGCCGGCTCACGATGGAGGACTACGAGCGGACGGCGACCGAGCGCATCCTGCCCGGCGAGATGACGCCCGAGCGGATGCTCGACCTCATGACCGCCTACGAGCAGCTCAAGGACGACCGCCGCGAGATCGACTTCGAGGATGTGCTGCTGGCCACGGCGGGCATGCTCGAGTCGGAGCCGCGCGTGCTCGCCCAGGTGCGCGAGCAGTACCGCTTCTTCACGGTGGACGAGTACCAGGACGTCTCGCCGCTGCAGCAGGACCTGCTGCAGCTCTGGCTCGGCCCGCGCAACGATGTCTGCGTCGTCGGCGACGCGAGCCAGACCATCTACTCCTTCGCGGGGGCGAGCAACCGCTTCCTGCTGGGATTCGGCAGCCGCTACCCGCAGTCGACGGTGCTGCGCCTCGAGCAGAGCTACCGCGCCACCCCGCCGCTGCTCGAGGCCGCGAACACGCTCATCGGCGACCGCCCCGGCGCCGTGCACCTGCGCGCCGTCGACCCCGCCGCGAGCGGACCCGCCCCGACCGTCACCGAGCATCCGGACGACCGAGCGGAGGCGCGCGGCGTCGCCGCCGTGATCGCCGACCGCCTGCGCAAGGGCGAGGCGCCGGAGTCGATCGCCGTGCTGTTCCGCGTCGGCGCCCAGTCGGCGCTGCTCGAGCAGGCGCTCGGCGATCAGGGCGTGCCCTTCGTCACCCAGGGCCAGAAGCGCTTCTTCGACCTGCCCGAGGTGAAGCAGGCGATGATGCTGCTCAAGGGCGCGGCCATGGAGGTGCGCCACGAGCCGCTGTTCCAGGTGGTCAGCGACGCGCTGCGCCACGTCGGCTGGTCGCAGAACCCGCCCGAGGGCCGCGGCGCCGAGCGCGCCCGTTGGGATTCGCTCGACCTCGTCATGCGCATGGCCGAGTCGGTGCGCGAGGGCACGAGCCTGCGCGAGTTCGTGAACGAGCTCGTGGAGCGCCAGCAGGAGCAGCACGACCCCACCCGGCCGGCGGTCACCCTCGCGACCCTGCACGCCACCAAGGGCCTGGAGTGGGACACGGTGTTCCTGGTCGGCCTGATCGACGGCATCCTGCCCATCGGCTTCGCCACGAGCGAGGCCGAGGTGGAGGAGGAGCGCCGGCTGCTCTACGTCGGCATCACCCGCGCCCGTCGCGCGCTCAGCCTGTCGTGGAGCCGGCAGAGCCTCGTGCAGCTCGGATCGGCACGACCGGGGCAGCGCGCCCCGAGCCGCTTCCTGGCAGACCTCGGCAACCGCACTCGGGGTGCGGCGCCCAGCTCCGTCGGCTGACCTCGCCCGTCGCCAGGTCGACGCGCAGCTCCTCGCCGTCGCCGAGCACGTCGCGACGCTCCAGCAGCCCGAGCACGGTGCGCGCCGCGAGCGCTGCGAGCTCGACCGTGACGATCGCGTCGGGCTCGGCGGCGCCGCGACCCAGCAGCTGCGTCGCGATCGCGGTCCAGGCGGGATCCGCATCCGCTCGATGCCGTTCGAGGCAGCCCAGGCACGGCGTCGCTCCGGGCACGACGAGCGGCCCGACCCGCGCGCTGCGGTCGCCGAGCAGCACGGGCAGGTGCGGCACGTCGCGGCGCAGCCATGCGGCGTGCGCGGCGGGCTCCAGCACGTGGTCGCCGCAGAGCACCACGAGGTCGGGCTCGGCGCCCTCGGCCGGCTGCGACGGCACGTCGTGCTCGCGCAGCACCCGCGCCAGCAGCCCGGCGACCGGGCCGCCCCCGATGACGGCGACGACGGATGCGCGGCGCGGCGCGGGCGCCTCGAGCAGGCCGTCGAGGCGGTCGAGCAGCGCGGCCGCGTCCTCCACCCGCCCGCCGGCCTCGCGCGCGATCACCTCGAGCGCCGGCTTCGTCGTGCCGAGCTCGAGGGCGGCGAGCAGCCGCTCGACGACGGGATCGAGCCCGTCGATCACGAGCCGCGGCTCGTCGACGCCGAACTGCAGCGCGTCCGGGGAGCGCCAGACGAGGGGGACGGATGCGCGCAGCTTGAGGACCATGCCGCCAGTGTGGGCGTCGTGCTGCGGACGGCGGCGCCCCCCGCCCCACGGCGCGGCCCCGAAAACAGAGGCCCCGCGCCCGCGCCCGTAAGCAACTC
>JASCOA010000005.1 GCA_029959365.1 Microbacteriaceae bacterium PS02343
CGCCGGGGGCGGGGCGGGGGGGCGCGGGGCGGGGGCGCCGCGGCCGGCCCGCCCCCCCCCCCGCGGACGGGTATCCGCGCCGACTCAGGCCGCGGGCGTCAGCCCGAGGCCGAGCACCGCGATCTCCCGCAGCGACTCGGTCGCGAGATCGAGGTAGCCGAGGCGCTCGCCGCCCGTCAGCTCGACCTCGAGCAGGCCGTGGTCGTAGTCGCCGCTGAGCGTCTGCCCGAACACCTGCGCCCCGAAGCCCGTGGCGAGCGGATCGGCGTTGCCGCCGAAGAAGGCGCCGAGATTGAGCCCGAGCGCCGCCGGCCCGTCGTTCCGCGCCCGAGCCGCCCAGACGTGCTCGAGCGGTACGGCCAGCTGCGCTGCCGTGCTGACCGTCTCGGCGACGCCCGGCGAGGCGATGAGCACGAGGGCGTCCGCCGTCGCACCGCTCGAGAGCGCATAGGTAGCGACCCGGGTGCCGTACGAGTGCGCCACCACGGCGAGCACCGCACCGTCGCCGCGCACGGCGCGCACGCCCTCGAGCGCCGAGGCCAGCAGCGCACCGCCGGCGATGGCGCGGTCCTCCAGCAGCACCTCGATGCTGGGCGCCGCGGCCGGCGTGCGGTAGCCGAGCCACGACACCACGGCGTGCGTCGCCTCGGAGCCCTGCTCCTCGAGCTGCTCCTCTTGCTCGTCGTAGAGGTTCAGTGCGGCGGCGGTGAGGGTGCCCAGGTCCTCGTCCACCGAGTAGTCCATGCCGGGCACGAGGAAGGCGATCGTGTCAGCGGTGTCGAGGTCGCCGACCGCGATCGCGGCGCGGGAGTCCAGGGCCTCCGTGTCGTCGAAGGAGACGAGCTGGGCCGAGAGGCCGCGGCGCTCGACGTCGTCCAGCGCATCCGCTACCGACATCGCGGTGGCCATCGTCGCGGTACCCGCCGACGGGCCCGCGAGCACGGCCGCGAGCGCCGCGCGGTTGCCCGCGTCCCGGTCGCGGTAGTCGACGCCCTCGAGCCGCCCGATCGCGCCGGGCACCTGTTGCAGCAGCACCGCGCGCTGCTCGGGAGCGACCGCCGACCAGTACGCGGCCAGCTCGTCGGCGGCCGGGGCGGTTCCGGCGCCGAGCGCCCGGATCAGCTCCTCCGGCGTCGCAGCGTCGGGGAGCATTGCCGTCGCGGGCGAGCTGACGGCGGCCATCTGGCGGCCGAGCTCCGCCACGATGGTCCCGAGGGAGGCACCGGTCCCGGCGAAGCGCTCCGGGAGCAGTCCCGCGAGGCCCGCCACGAGCGCGACGACCAGCACCATCAGGACCAGACGCGAGGGGGCGCGGCGGCCGTGGACGGCGACGGTGATGACGCTCACAGCGCGGAGGGCGGCCGGTGACGGCGTGCGAGGGCGGGACGGGGCGGGGTGGATCGCGTCGGTCGCGACATCCGCTCCCCTCCTCCGTCAGCTGTCGGGCAAGCAGGATACCGAGGATCACCCCCGTTCGGCTGCCCCCTGACGGAGGGTCAGCGCGTCATGCCTCGAAACGGTAGCCGAGACCGCGCACGGTGACCAGCATCACCGGCTCACCCGGCACCTTCTCGATCTTCGAGCGGATGCGCTTGATGTGCACGTCGAGCGTCTTGGTGTCGCCGAAGTAGTCGGCGCCCCACACGCGGTCGATGAGCTGCCCTCGGGTGAGCACGCGGCCGGCGTTGCGCAGCAGCAGCTCGAGCAGCTCGAACTCCTTGAGCGGCATCGCCACCTCCTTGCCGTCGACGGCGACGGTGTGGCGCTCGACGTCCATGCTCACCGAGCCGGCCTGCAGGATCGCGTCGTCCTCGTCGAGGTCGTCGACCCGGCGGCGCAGCACGGCGCGGATGCGGGCCAGCAGCTCGCGGGTCGAGTACGGCTTGGTCACGTAGTCGTCGGCGCCCAGCTCGAGCCCCACCACGATGTCGACCTCGCTGTCCTTGGCGGTCAGCATGATGATCGGCACCGAGCTGCGCGTGCGCAGCTCGCGGCACACCTCGGTGCCCGGGATGCCGGGCAGCATCAGGTCGAGCAGCACCAGGTCGGAGGGCTGGCGCTCAAACTCGGCCAGCGCCGCGGGACCGTCGGCGGCCACGGTCACCTCGTAGCCCTCGCGGCCCAGCAGGAAGGCCAGCGGCTCGCTGAGCGACGATTCGTCTTCGACGATGAGGATGCGGGTCACAGTGGTTCTCCTGATGTCGCGGCGAGCGCGGGCGCGCTCGCGTGGGAGGCCTCGGGGAGGCGGATGGTGAAGGTCGAGCCGCTGCCGGCCTTGGACCAGACGCGGATGTCGCCGCCGTGGTTCTGCACGACGTGCTTGACGATGGCGAGGCCGAGGCCGGTGCCGCCGGTGTTGCGGGCGCGGGACGGGTCGACCCGGAAGAAGCGCTCGAAGACGCGGTCGAGGTCCTCCTCGGGGATGCCCACGCCCTGGTCGGTCACCGCGATCTCGACGACGCCGTCGCGCGCGTGCACGCCGATGCCGACCCGGGTGCCCTCCGGGGAGTAGTTGATGGCGTTCGAGACGAGGTTGTGCACGGCCATCGTGAGCATGGCGGTGTCGCCGAGCACGACGGTGTCGTCGTCGCCGCCCGTCACGATCTGGATGCGCCGCGACTCCGCGATCACCCGGCTCTGGTCCACGGCGGCCACGATCACCTCGTCGAGGTCGACGGGCTCGGGGTGGTCGAGCGAGTCGCTGGCCTGCAGCCGCGACAGCTCGATGATCTCCTGCGTGAGGCGACCGAGGCGCTCGGCCTCCTTGCGCATCCGCTTGGCGAAGCGCTTGACCTGCTCGGGTTCGTCGGATGCGCTCTCGAGCGCCTCGGCGAGCAGGCCGATCGAGCCGATCGGGGTCTTGAGCTCGTGGCTGATGTTGGCCACGAAGTCGCGGCGCACCTCCTCGAGCCGGTAGCTCTCGGTGCGGTCGGCCGCGAGCAGCAGCACGTAGCGCGAGCCGAGCATGGCCACGCGAACGTCGAGGTACACGCTCGCGTCGCCGAAGGGGCCGCGGGCCAGCTCGAGCTCCTCGTTCACCGGCTCGCCCGTGCGGCGCACCCGGTCGACGATGTCGATGAGCTCCGGATGCACGAGGGCCTTGTTCCAGACGAGTCCGAAGGCCATCGCGCCCGGCGAGGCGCGCAGCACGTTGTTCGATCCGTCGAGCACGACACCGGCCGACTCGAGGATCTCGATGACCTGGTCGACCCCGTCGGGGACGGCTGCGGTCGCCACGCTCACGGCCCGTTCGCCCCGGTGCGCGGCGGCGCGCAGGAGGACGACGAGCCCACCGCCGACGACCGCTCCGAAGAGCAGCGCCACCGGGACCAGCCAGGGCGTATCCATGAGCCTCAGCGTAGTTACCCGCCGGGGCGGCGTGGACCACTTGCCCATCCGACGGCGGTACTTTAGATGCTGTTCGACGAAGGGTCACCGCCCGTTCACCTGCGCTGGCGACCATTGCTCGCGGTGCGCCATCCCATCGCGGCGACCCGAACCCCGAAGAGTGAAGAGGCGGAGCCCATGCGCGAGTTGTTCCAGCAGGAGCTGCAGGAGGTCCAGGAGCGTCTGGTCGAGATCGCGAATCTCGTCGCGGAGGCCATCGAGAAGGCCACCCGGGCGTTCACCGAGTCCGATGTGAGCATCGCCGAGGGCGTCATCGCCTCGGACAAGACCATCGACGAGCTGGCCGTCGAGCTCGACGAGCTCGCCATCAACATCCTCGCCCGCCAGGCGCCGGTCGCCCGCGACCTGCGCGTCGTGGTGAGCGCGCTGCGCGTCAGCGCCTCGCTCGAGCGGATGGGCGACATGGCCACCCACATCGCGCAGCTCGCGCGCTACCGGTTCCCCGACAAGGTGGTGCCGAAGAGCCTGCGCGAGACCTTCGCCGAGATGGGCCAGCTCGACGTGCAGATCGCGAAGAAGCTCGCGGAGCTGCTGCGCACGCAGGACGTGCGCATCGCCGAGGAGATCCGCAACGACGACGACCGCATCGACGACCTGCACCTCAGCGTCTTCGACAAGGTGCTCGGGGAGACCTGGAAGGGCGGCGCCGAGGACACGGTCGACGCGACCCTGGCCAGCCGGTACCACGAGCGCTTCGCCGACCACGCCGTCTCGATCGCCAAGAAGGTGCAGTACCTGCAGACCGGCGACTGGATCCCGGTCGAGGGCCACTGACCCCCGGCACTCCACCGGAGCCGCTCCGCGCATCGCGCTGGGCGGCTCCGTCGTTCCGGGGCTCGTGAGCCGGCGCCCGCTGCGGCCGAGCGGACGTCGCGCGCGGGTCAGCGCACGTGCCGCGCCGCCTCGGCGAGCTCGCGCGCGACCAGGGCCAGCGCGGGCGAGTCCAGCGCCCACTGCTGCCAGTAGAGCGGCACGTCGACGCCCTCGGCGAGCGGCTCGAGGTCCGGATGCGCCAGCGCCTGCAGCGCCGGCACCATGCCCCAGCCGAGCCCCAGCGCGACGGCCTCGACGAACTCGGTGCTCGCCGGCACGAAGTGCTGCGGCGGCCGGGCCCCGGGCGCGATGCCGTGCACGTAGGCGCGCTGCAGGTCGTCCTTGCGGTCGAACTCCACCACCGGGGCCGCGGCGATCGCCGCGGGCGTGACACCGTGCGGGAACCAGCGCGCGCGGAAGGCGGGGGTCGCCATCGGGCGGTACCGCATCCGGGCCAGCGGGGTGACGACGCAGCCCTGCACCGGCTCGGCCTCCGAGGTGACCGCCGCCATGACCACGCCCTGGCGCAGCAGCTCCGCCGAGTGCGCCTGGTCCTCGCGGTGCAGGTCGAAGACGAGCGGATGCGCTGCGCTCAGCCGGGCGAGCACCGGCAGGATCCAGGTGGCCAGGCTGTCGCCGTTGACCGCGAGCGCGATGCTCGTGCGCTCCCCCGCCGCGGGCTGCAGCGCCGCGCGGGCGTCGCGCTGCAGCAGGTCGACCTGGCGCGCGAGCCGCACGACCGCCGCGCCGGACCCGGTCGCCGTGACGGGCTTGCCGCGACGCAGCAGCACCCGACCCAGCCGCGACTCGACGGCCTTGACGCGCTGGCTCACCGCCGAGGGCGTGATGCGCAGCGCGCGGGCCGCGCCCTCGAAGCTGCCGGCCTCGACGACCGCGGCGACCGCGCGCAGCTGGTCGAGCGGCAGGTCGGTGAATGAAGCATCGCTAACGCTCATGTAGGAACGTTAGCTGGACCCGCATCCGCTCGCTCCCTAGATTCGGTGCGTGCCCCTCACCCCCCTCCTCACCGGCTTCGCCAGCGGCGCCGGCCTCATCGTCGCCATCGGCTCGCAGAACGCCTTCCTGCTGCGGCAGGGGCTGCGTCGCGAGCACGTGCTGCCGCTCGTGCTCATCTGCGCGCTGAGCGACGCCGCGCTGATCCTGCTCGGGGCGCTCGGCATCGGCGCGCTCGTCTCGGCGGCGCCGTGGGCGCTCGACGCGCTGCGCTGGATCGGCGCCGCGTTCCTGCTCGTCTACGGCGCCCTCGCCGCCCGTCGCGCGCTGCGCCCGCAGGCCCTGCAGCCCGGCGAGCAGCCGCGCACCCGGCTCGCCGTCGCGGTGCTCACGGTGCTCGCCCTCACGTGGCTCAACCCGCACGTCTACCTCGACACGGTCGTGCTGCTCGGCAGCCTGGGCGCGGCGCACGGCGACCCGGGGCGTTGGCTCTTCGCGGCGGGTGCGGCGACGGCGAGCCTCGTGTGGTTCGCCCTGCTCGGCTTCGGCGCCCGGGCGCTCGGCCGCTTCTTCGCGCGGCCCGCCGCCTGGCGCGTGCTCGACGGCGTCATCGCGCTGACGATGCTCGCCCTCGCGGTGATGCTCGTGGTGCGCGGGTAGCGCGCCGAGGCCCTCCGCCCCCGACCTCGCGCGGGGCCCGCCGAAGCGCCGGGATCCACCGCTCCGCTCCGCGACGCGCCGCCGGATTCGGACTCGACGACGGGGCGGGCGACGAGGCTGCGCGGGGACGACGGAGGGGCGGAGCCGATGCCGGCCCCGCCCCTCCGCTCAGTGCGTCGTGGTGACTACTTCTTGCCCTGCGAGGCGACCGCGGCGGCGCCGGCGGCCGCGGCCTCGGGGTCGAGGTAGGCGGCCGGCTCGACCGGGCGGAACTGCTCGTCGAGCTTGTAGACCAGCGGGATGCCGGTGGGGATGTTGAGCTCGGCGATGTCCTCGTCGCTCACGCCGTCGAGGTGCTTGACCAGGGCGCGCAGCGAGTTGCCGTGAGCGGTGACGAGCACGGTCTTGCCTGCGGCGAGGTCGACGGTGATGTCCGACTCCCAGTACGGGATCATGCGGTCGATCACGTTCTTGAGCGCCTCGGTGCGGGGCAGGTCGTCGCCGAGGTCGGCGTAGCGCGGGTCGTGCGCCTGGCTGAACTCGCTGTCGTCGGCGAGCTCGGGCGGCGGCACGTCGAAGCTGCGGCGCCAGGTCTGGAACTGCTCGGCGCCGAACTCCTCGAGGGTCTGCGCCTTGTCCTTGCCCTGCAGCGCGCCGTAGTGGCGCTCGTTGAGCCGCCAGCTGCGCTTGACGTCGATCCATGCGCGGTCGGCCACGTCGAGGGCGAGATTGGCGGTGCGGATGGCGCGCTTGAGGCGCGAGGTGTAGAGCACGTCGGGCAGCAGGCCGCTCTCGCGGAGCAGCTCGCCGGCGCGGCGGCCCTCCTCGACGCCCCGCTCGTTGAGGTCGACGTCGACCCATCCGGTGAAGAGGTTCTTGGCGTTCCACTCGCTGTGCCCGTGGCGCAGCAGGATCAGGGTGTAAGGCGCGGAGGTCATGCCCGCATCCTACCGAGGGCGGGTGAACGGGCCGGGCGAGCGGATGCGGGTGGCGCCGGGCCGCGCATCCGCTCGGTGGTTGGATGGTGGCATGCCGATCGGGAACGTCACGCGCGGGACCACCGGCACGAACCGGCTGCGGCGCATCGACCGGTGGATCGCCGCGCAGCCGGAGCTGCGGAGGGCCGCGCATCCGCTCGTCGTCGATCTGGGCTTCGGCGGCAGCGCCGTGACGACCCTCGAGCTGCACGAGCGGCTCGCCGCCGTGCGGCCCGACGTGGAGGTCGTGGGCGTCGAGATCGATCCGGAGCGGGTGGCGCTCGCGCGCGCCCAGCTCGCCGCCGCGCGGCTCGGCGAGTACGCCGGCGGTCGCTTCGCGCGCGGCGCCCGGGTGTCGTTCGTGCGCGGCGGCTTCGAGGTGCCCACGCCGCGCGCGCCCGAAGTGCTGCGCGTGCTCAACGTGCTGCGGCAGTACTCCGAGGAGGAGGTGGCCGGCCACTGGGAGCGGATGCTCGCCCGGCTCGCGCCCGGCGGACTGCTCGTGGAGGGCACCTGCGACGAGCTCGGCCGCATCTGCTGCTGGGTGGCGCTGGGTGGGGAGGGGCCCCGAACGCTGACGATCTCGCTGCGGCTCGCCGAGCTCGAGCTGCCGTCGATCGCGGCGGAGCGGCTGCCGAAGGCGTTGATCCACCGCAATGTGCCGGGTGAGGGCGTGCACCGGCTGCTCGAGGAGCTCGACCGGCAGTGGCGCATCGCCGCGCCGCTCGGTGCCTACGGGCCGGTGCAGCGGTGGCTCGCCGTGGTGCGGGCGCTGCGCGGGGCCGGCTGGCCGGTGCGCGACGGCGTCTCCCGCTGGCGGCTCGGCGAGATCACCGTGGACTGGGCGTCGGTCGCGCCGCGCTGACCCAGTCGCCCCGCACGGCTCCGAGGCGTCCTCCCCGACGGAGGCGCTCCCTCCACGCGATGCGCGACGCGTCCCGCCCCGAGCGCGAGCCGGCCCGGCCCTCGGGGGCTCAGGACACGTTGCCGAGACGCACGACGCCGACGATCAAGCCCGCGAACATGAGCACGAGCCCGCCGATCATCAGCGGCAGTCCGGGCGCCCCGAGCGTCATGGCGACGCCGCCCGCGAAGCAGAGCGACGAGGCGGCGCCGACGATCACGAGCATCCGCTCGCCCTCGCAGTAGGCGCGCTGCACGTTGCGCGATGTCAGCACCGTCGGGAAGTTCATGATCCTGGGGCGCCGCGACAGCAGGTCGATGCCGACCTGGATCACCGCCCAGAGCGCGAGCACGCCGACGAGCTCCCACCGTGCGCCCCAGCCGTCGGCGACGCCGTCGAAGCCGAAGTGGATCGGCACCTCCTCGCCGAGGAACGGCAGCGCCCCGAGCCCGACGACCACGCCGACGATCATCAGCGCTGTGGACGCGCGTCGGATGCGGCGGGTCCACCGCCCGGTGACGTAGTCGCGCTCCGGCCGGTCACCGGCGCGGCGGTAGGTGATGACGGGTTCGCTCACCCGTCCATCGTCCCGAACTCGACGACGGCTGTCGAGCCCGGCGGAGGAGGGGCTCAGAGCCGGGGCAGCGCCGCTCGAGCGTCGGCGTCCGGCAGTCCCGTGGCGACGAGCAGGTCGACGAGCAGCGGGCGCAGCATGAAGACCAGCACAGCCTCGCCCATCTCCGCCTGCGGCAGCACGATGCGCGGGTCGAGGCGTCCGGCGATGCCGAGCAGCCCGTAGCGGGCGGTGTTGAGCAGCTGCGGGCGATCCAGGCTCGCGCCGAGGGTCTCGACGGCGGTGGCGACGGCGGCGAGCAGCTCGGCGAGCTCGGGGCGGGGCCGCCCGTCGGCCACGACGAAGTCGACCCGGCGCACGATGACGCGCAGGTTGCGGGTGGCGAGATCCATGCGGTGCAGCACGCGCTGCTGCGCGCCGAGGTCGTCGCGGCTGCGGCGGTGGAACGGCGACAGCCGCGCGATCGACACCGCCGACTCGAGGGCCGCGCCCCAGGCGTCGATGAGCGGTTGGCTGGCCCGCAGCCGCTCGAGGGCCCGATCGGCGGGGGCCTGCTCGGCTCGGCGCAGCGACTCGACGGCGGCGCCGAGCGAGCCGGTGAAGCAGGCGAAGAGCTGCTCGGCGGCCCGTCGCGAGAGCCGGCGCGGGTCGCGCGGCAGGAGCACGGTGACGAGCAGCGCCACGAGCCCGCCGACCGCCGAGTCGATGCTACGCACGAAGGGGCCGCCCTCGGGGTCGGGCAGCAGCAGCACGATCATCGACTGGGTGCCGGCCGCCAGCACGAAGGCCGAGCTGGCGGTGAGGAAGCGCAGCAGCGCGAGCACGCTGAGCAGCACGACGGCGATCTGCCAGGTGCCCTTGCCGATGAGCTGCAGCCAGAGCTCGGTGAGCACGATGCCGATGAGGATGCCGCCGGCCGTCTCGATCACCCGACGCGGGCGGGCGTCCCGGCTGAGCCCCAGGGCGGTGATCGTCGTCGTCACCGCGAGCAGCGGGGTGTCGTGGCCGAGCGCGTAGTGCGCGAGCGCGTACGCGGCGGTGACCGCGAGCACGATCTGCAGGATGGCCGGGAGGCCGTCGGTGAGCCGCGACGTCGCGGCCCGGAGGGGGAAGCCCGCGGGCCTCATCGCTCCCGGCGCACGGCGCCGAGCCGGGGCAGCCGCGGCACGTCGGCGGTGGCGCCGGCGCCCGGGGGCACGATGACCTGCTGAGCCGCCGCGATCTCGAGGCCCTCGGCGCGCACGAGCAGCTCCGTCTCGGCGTCGGCGCCGCGGCGCACGACGGCGAGCGCGATCGGCCCGAGCTCGTGGTGCAGCGCGCTCGAGGTGACCGCGCCGATGCTCTTCTCGCCGAGCAGCACCTCGGAGCCGGGCGCCGGCAGCACGCCGTCGGAGCCGTCGAGGTGCAGCATCACGAGGCGGCGCGGCGGGTGGCCGAGGTTGTGCACCTTGGCCACCGTCTCCTGCCCGCGGTAGCAGCCCTTCGTGAGGTGCACCGCGCTGCGCAGCCAGTCGAGCTCGTGCGGGATGGACCGCTCGTCGGTGTCGGCGCCCTGCCGCGGGCGCCAGGCGGCGATGCGCAGCGCCTCGGCGGCGAGCGCGCCCGAGACGGCCCGCTCCCCCGCGGCGACGGACTCGGCGAGCGCCGCGAGCGACTCGCGCGGCACGATCGTCTCGCTCCAGCGCCACCGGTCGCCGGGGTGCTCGGCCGCGGCGGCGTACTGCCAGCCGCCGGCGGCGACCTCGCGCCAGGGGTCGTCCCAGACCAGCGGCACGCCGGCGGGAGCGGATGCGGGCAGCCCCGCCCCGTCCACGGCGCCCAGCACGGCGAGCTCCGGGTGCTCGGCGACCTCGACGCGCAGCATGAAGCGCATCCGGTCGAGCCAGGCGGCCAGAGCGGATGCGGTCTCCGGCTCCGCGATCAGCCACGCCGTCGCTCCGTCGTCCACGACCCGTACCGCGTGCTCGACGCGGCCGTTCTGGTCGAGCACGAGGGTCTCGGCGGAGCCGCCGGGCACGAGGCCGGTGAGCCGCTGGGAGGTCATGGAGTCGAGCCAGCTCAGCCGGTCGGGGCCGGCGACCGAGACGACCGCGCGCGGCAGCTCGACGAAGGCGGCGCCGGACTCGAGGCGGCGCTGCTCGGGCAGCGGCTCGCCGTAGTGCGCGGCCAGGGAGGGGTGCTGCTCCGACGCGACGGCGCCGGGCAACGAGAGCAGCGCGCTCGGCTCAGCCAACCTTCGCCAGCCGTCCCGAGGCGTGGTTGCGCAGGTCCTTGCCGAGCGCCGCCATGTCCCAGGCCCACAGCAGGTGGCCCTCGACGAGGCCGTAGAGGCGGGTGGCCGCGCTGTACGGCTTGGCGCCGACGGAGCGGACCACCGCGTCGGTTCCGAGATCGATGCGGGCGTTCTTGACCTGCCCGATGTAGAGCTCGTTGACGCCGTTCGGGTGCACGATGGCGACCTCGAGGTCGAAGCCCTCGCGCTCGTTGCGCAGCGGCTCGACCGACTCGACGCCGGTGTACGGGGTCGTGGCGGTCGGCGGGATCATGCCGGGGCCGGCGTCGAAGTCCTGCAGGTCGCGGCCGAGGCGCCAGTAGCCGGTCTCGGAGACCAGTGGCGTCTTCGCATCGTCGAGCAGCCAGGTGAACGAGGAGTAGTTGAGGTACGGCAGGCCGTCGTTCGAGAAGCTGACGCGCTGGCCGAACTCGGCCTTGTGCACCGTGTCGTCGTCGAGACGGTAGTCGAGCACGCCGGTACCCTCCCAGACCCCGTGCAGCCAGGAGATCGGGCCGAGCTCGGGCGGGAGCGAGGTGTTGAGATCGAGGCTCACCGGGGGCTCAGCGCTGGCCCTTGAAGAGGCGCAGCAGCACCACTCCCGACACGAACGCGATGGCCAGGCTGGCGATGACCAGCAGGCCGACGAAGAAGAGCTCCAGGGCCAGCAGCGAATCCATGCCCCGAGTCTACGCCGCGGCCGAGGCGGGAGCGAGCGACCGCGCTCGGTCGCTCCCGACAGCGCGCCGGAGAGCTCAGAGGGTGTGGAGGAGGTCGCCGATGCCGGAGGCGATCGCGAGCACGACCACGGCGCCGCCGACGCCCGCGAGCATGCGGTTGACGAGGCCGGGGCCCGGCATGGCGAGCTGGATGGCGAAGCTCAGCAGCACCGAGCCGCCGAGCACGACGGCGAGCCATGCGTGACCGCCGCGGCCGTCGAGCAGCGCGAAGACCAGCACGGCGGCGACCGCCGTGGCGATCCACACGGAGACGGCGCTGCCCCAGAGCCTGCGGCGCGCTGCAACGGTCTCGTCCATGCGTCGATTCCACCACAGGTGACGCTCGCCCGCTGCGCTCCTTATAGACTGACCGCGGCATCCGGGAGGGTACGTGGCGCAGCTTCTCATCTTGACCGCGACGGTCGAGCAGGAAGTCCTTCCCGCGCTCGGACTCCTGAGCCACCGGGTACGGCAGATCCCCGCCGAGCCCTCGCAGCTGATCAACGCCCCGACGAGCGACGTCATGCTGGTCGACGGCCGCCGCGATCTCGCCAGCGCCAAGTCGCTCTGCAAGATCCTCGTGACCACCGGCGTGAACGTGCCGGTGATGCTCGTCATCACCGAGGGCGGCCTCACCGCCGTCAACGCCGACTGGGGCGTGGACGACGTGGTGCTCGACGGGGCCGGCCCCGCCGAGGTCGACGCGCGGCTGCGCCTCGTGATCGGCCGCGCCGCGCAGGAGCAGTCGAGCTCGAAGATCCAGGCCTCCGGCGTGGTCATCGACGAGGCGAGCTACTCGGCGAAGGTGCACGGCCGCCCCCTCGACCTCACCTTCAAGGAATTCGAGCTGCTGCGCTTCTTCGCCACGCACCCCTCGCGCGTCTTCACGCGCGAGCAGCTGCTCAGCGAGGTCTGGGGCTACGACTACTTCGGCGGCACCCGCACGGTCGACGTGCACGTGCGCCGCCTGCGCGCCAAGCTCGGCGACCTCGAGTCGCTCATCGGCACGGTGCGCAACGTCGGCTACCGCTTCAACGTCTACGACGACGACGAGGCGCCCGCGCGCTGACCCGGCGTCGCGTCCTGCGCTGCGGGACGAGCGGATGCGCGGTGCGCGCGGCCGTCCCGCTGGCCGAGGGAGCGCATCCGCTCGATCCAGCGCTCGCGCTGCTGCGCCGACGAGCCGCGCACCGGCCCGAGCATCGTCGCGCGCCCGGTGCGGATGCCGCAGAAGCCGAGCACGAGCGTGCGGACCTGCTCGGCCGCGGGGTTGCCGGTGAGCAGCAGGTACCACCAGGGCGAGTCGCTCGTGAGCACGAGCCGCCCGCGGCGCCCGCGCAGCAGGCCCTCAGGCAGGTTGTTCGCGCCGTAGCGGTAGGCCCGCCGCGGCAGCAGCAGCCGGTCGAAGAAGCCCTTGAGCTCGGCGGGCACCGAGCCCCACCAGACCGGCGCCACGACGACGACGCGGTCGGAGTCGAGGATCTCGGCCCAGGCCCGCTCGAGATCGGGCTCGAGCTCCATCCGCTCGCTGTAGCCGTGGCGCAGCACGGGGTCGAAGGCGAGGTCGCGCACGGCCAGCAGCCGCGCATCGGGATGGGCCTCGGCGTAGGCGCGGGCGAGGGCGGCGACGAACGAGCCGGCGTGCGGGTGGCCGTCGATGACGAGCGTGGTCATGGCGTTTCCTTCGATCGGAGGCGAACTGGACAGTGCCCAGATGCAAGCAGCCTAGCTAGGATGTTGCTCGTGTCAAGATCGAGTTCGAGCTACCACCACGGCGACCTGGTCACCGCTCTCGAGACCGCGGCCTTCGAGCTGCTCGCGGAGCAGGGGCACGCCGCCCTGAGCCTGCGGGAGGTCGCCCGCCGCGCCGGCGTCAGCCACAACGCGCCCTACCACCACTTCGGCGACCGCACCGCGCTGCTGCACCACCTCGCCGAGGCCGCGATGGGCCGGCTGCTCGCCGCGCAGCAGCAGGCGCTGGAGCGCGCGGAGGGAGCGGATGCGGTCGAGCGCGCCGTCGCCCTCGGCCTCGCGTACACCGGATGGGCGGTGGCGAACCCGAACGCCTTCGCGGTCGTCTTCGACCCCGCCGTCTGCGTGCCCGGCCAGCCGACCGGCGAGATGGGTCCCCTCATCGCCGAGAACGAGCGCCTCCTCGCCGAGACCGTCGCAGCGCTCGCGCCCGGCGACCCCGACGGGGTCGCCGCGGTGACCAGCTGGGCCGCCGTGCACGGCCTCGCCGAGCTCGTGATCGCGGGGCACGTGCCCGCGGCGGCGGCGGAGCCGGCCATCCGCTCGCTCATGACCGCGCTGAGCCCCGCGCACGGGGGCTGAACCCGTTCAACAGCCGTTCACAGGCCGGTGCCATGATGGGGCAATGGAGACCGACCCCACCGTGAGCACCGAGATCGTCAGCGGCGGCATCGACGACGACGACTACCAGTCCTCGAGCGTGGACGACGGCACCCTGCCCGCCGAGCGCTACCTCGACCGCGAGCTGAGCTGGCTGGCGTTCAACCAGCGCGTGCTCGAGCTCGCCGAGGACGCGGACACGCCGCTGCTCGAGCGCGCCAACTTCCTGGCGATCTTCGCGAGCAACCTCGACGAGTTCTTCATGGTGCGCGTGGCCGGCCTCAAGCGCCGCATCGCCACCGGCATCGCCGTGCCGACCAACGTGGGTCGCGCCCCGGTCGACGTGCTCGCCGACATCAGCGCGAAGGCGCACGAGCTGCAGGAGCGGCACGCCAACGCCTTCAAGCTGCTCGTCAAGCCCGCGCTCGACGACGCGAACATCCACGTCGAGACCTGGAGCGACCTCGGCGAGGCCGATCGGCAGCGCGTGGACGAGATCTTCTCGCAGCAGATCTTCCCGGTGCTCATGCCGCTGGCGGTCGACCCGGCGCATCCGTTCCCGTACATCTCCGGCCTCTCGCTCAACCTGGCCGTGCGCGTGCGGCACCCGCACACCCGCAAGGTGCAGTTCGCGCGCATCAAGGTTCCCTCCGTGCTGCCGCGCTTCGTGCAGCTGCCCGACGACGGCAGCGGGCTGACCCGCTTCATCCCCCTCGAGGACCTGGTGTCCAACCACCTCGAGGACCTGTTCCCGGGCATGGAGGTGCTCGACCACCACGAGTTCCGCGTCACCCGCAACGAGGACGTCGAGGTCGAGGAGGACGAGAGCGAGAACCTCATCCAGGCCCTCGAGAAGGAGCTGCTGCGGCGCCGCTTCGGCCCGCCCATCCGTCTCGAGATCACCGACGACATGGACCCGGTGACCCTCGAGCTGCTCGTGCGCGAGCTCGGCATCACCGAGCAGGAGGTCTACCGCCTGCCCGCGCCGCTCGACCTGCGCGGACTCTTCGAGTTGCAGAAGCTCGACCGCCCGCGGCTCAAGTACGCCAAGCACCTGCCGACGACCGCCGTCGACCTGCTGCCGGGCGAGCCCAACGCCAAGCCCGACCTCTTCTCGGCGATCGCGCGGGGCGACGTGCTCGTGCACCACCCCTACGAGTCCTTCGCCACGAGCGTGCAGGCCTTCCTCGAGCAGGCCGCCGCCGACCCGAACGTGCTGGCCATCAAGCAGACGCTCTACCGCACCTCGGGCGACAGCCCCATCGTCGAGGCCCTCATCGCCGCCGCCCAGTCGGGCAAGCAGGTGCTGGCCCTGGTGGAGATCAAGGCGCGCTTCGACGAGCAGAACAACATCGAGTGGGCCCGCAAGCTCGAGAAGGCCGGCGTGCACGTGGTGTACGGCCTCGTCGGGCTCAAGACCCACTGCAAGCTCGTGCAGGTGGTGCGCCAGGAGGGCAAGCGCCTGCGCCACTACAGCCACATCGGCACGGGCAACTACAACCCCAAGACCAGCCGCATCTACGAGGACCTCGGCCTCTTCACCGCCGACGACACCGTGGGCGCCGACCTCAGCCGCCTCTTCAACGAGCTGAGCGGCTACGCGATCGAGAAGAAGTTCCAGCGCCTGCTCGTCGCGCCCCGCTACCTGCGCAAGGGCCTGCTCAAGCGCATCGACAAGGAGGCGCAGAACGCGCGCGACGGCAAGCCCGCCCGCATCCGCCTCAAGGTCAACTCGATGGTCGACGAGGCCATCATCGACGGCCTCTACCGGGCGAGCCAGGCCGGCGTGCCCGTGGAGATCTGGGTACGCGGCATCTGCGCCATCCGCCCCGGCGTGCCCGGCCTCAGCGAGACGATCCAGGTGCGCTCGGTGCTCGGCCGCTACCTCGAGCACTCGCGCATCTTCAGCTTCGAGAACGCGGGCTCGCCGACGGTGTTCATCGGCAGCGCCGACATGATGCACCGCAACCTCGACCGCCGCGTCGAGGCCCTCGTCGAGCTGCGCGACCCCGAGCACCTGCGGGAGATCGACGGCCTCTTCGAGGAGGCGATGAGCGACCGGACCTCGGCCTGGCGCCTCTCCGCGGACGGCACCTGGCTGCGCCGTCACCGCACCGATGAGGGCGAAGCGCTCTCGGACCTGCAAGATAGTGTCATGACCCGTATCTCCCGAAGGAAGCGCAACGCCCGATGACCCCAGGCGCAGCGGCGCACGTGGTGGTGGCGGCCGGCGCGGTCTGCTGGCGCGAGGTCGACGGCGAGGTGCGGGTGCTGCTCATCAGCCGGCACCGGCACGGCGACGTCTCGCTGCCCAAGGGCAAGGTCGACCCGGGTGAGATCCCGCCGGTCACGGCCGTGCGCGAGATCGCCGAGGAGACCGGTTACGCCGTGCACCTCGGCGCGCCGCTCGGCGTGAGCGAGTACCTGCTGCCCGGCGGACGGCCGAAGATCGTGCACTACTGGGCCGCCGAGGTGCCGGAGGCGCAGGCCGCGAAGCCCTTCGTGCCCAACGAGGAGGTCGAGTCGATGGCCTGGGCCTCGATCGACGAGGCCAAGGCGCAGGTGAGCTACCGCCACGACGCCGAGATCCTCGACCGCTTCGCCGCGCTCATCCGCAAGGGCGCGCTGCGCACCTTCGCGCTGGTCATGCTGCGCCACGGCACCGCGGTGCCGCACGGCTCGGTCGCGAGCGACGCGGCCCGCACCCTCGCGCCGCGCGGCGTCGAGCAGGCGCGCGCCATGGCCGAGGTCATCGCCTCATGGGGCCCGCAGCGCATCGTCAGCAGCACCGCCGCGCGCTGCCTGGGCACCGTCGCGCCGCTCGCGCAGCGCACCGGGCTCAAGGTCAAGCGCACCGACGACATCAGCCAGGACGCCTACGAGGACGGCACGAGCGACATCGACGGCGTCGTCGAGAAGCGCCTCGATCGCGCCGTCACCGCGGTGCTCTGCAGCCACGGACCCGTCATCCCGGAGATCCTGCGCGAAATCGCGGAGTCCACGGGCGGCGCGTTCAGCGGCGACCTGCGCGCCGCATCCGGCCTGCACACCGGCGAGGCCGTGATCGTGCACCTGCCGCAGTCGGCGCCGCGCTCCGGCGTCGTGGCCGTGGAGACGCACCGCTCGGCGTGAGGCGATCGTGCGGGCGGATGCGCGCATCCGCTCGCTCCGCCGCGTCCGGGAACGGAGGAGGGGCCCGGCACCCCTCGAGCCGGACCCCTCCGCTTCGGCGCGGGTCTCCCCTGCGCCGGGATCGTGCACCACGACGACCCCTGGTGGCGGCCCCTCAGCTCGGGACCGCCGCGGGAGCGACAGCGCGCTCCCGCCGTCCGATCAACCGAAGCGGCCGGAGACGTAGTCCTCGGTGGCCTGCACATCGGGGTTCGAGAAGATCTTGGTCGTCTCGGCGTACTCGATGAGCTTGCCCGGCTTGCCGGTGCCCGCGATGTTGAAGAAGGCCGTCTTGTCGCTGACGCGCGAGGCCTGCTGCATGTTGTGGGTCACGATCACGATCGTGTACTGGCTCTTGAGCTCCTCGATGAGGTCCTCGATCGCCAGGGTCGAGATCGGGTCGAGGGCCGAGCAGGGCTCGTCCATGAGGATGACCTCGGGCGAGACCGCGATGGCGCGCGCGATGCAGAGGCGCTGCTGCTGGCCGCCGGACAGGCCCGAGCCGGGAAGGTTGAGGCGGTCCTTGACCTCGTTCCAGAGGTTCGCGCCCTGCAGGCTCTTCTCGACCAGCGCATCCTGGTCGTTCTTGCTCATGCGGGTGTTGTTGAGCTTGACGCCCGCGAGCACGTTGTCGCGGATCGACATCGTCGGGAACGGGTTCGGGCGCTGGAAGACCATGCCCACCTGACGGCGCACGAGCACGGGGTCGACGCCCTCGCCGTACAGGTTGTCGCCGTCGACGAGCACCTCGCCGTCGACGTAGGCGCCGGGGATGACCTCGTGCATGCGGTTGAGCGTGCGGAGGAAGGTGGACTTGCCGCAGCCCGACGGGCCGATGAAGGCGGTGACCGAGCGGGGCTCGATGGTCATCGAGATGCCCTCGACGGCCTTGAACTTGCCGTAGTAGACGTTGAGATCGTTGACCTGGATGCGCTTCGACATGCTGGTTCCTGTGCTTTCCGTCAGCGCCCGAGCTTGGGCGCGAAGATCTTGGCCACGAGGCGCGCAACGAGGTTGAGCACCATGACGATGAGGATGAGGGTGAGGGCGCCGGCCCAGGCTCGGGCGATGGCCTCGTCCGGGTACATGCCGGGGCTGCGGTACTGCGTGTAGACGAACACCGGCAGGGTCGTCATCTGGCCGCTGAACAGGTTCGTGTTGAGGCCCTGGGTGATGCCGGCCGTGAGCAGCAGCGGCGCGGTCTCGCCGATGACGCGCGAGATGGCCAGCGTGACGCCGGTGGTGATGCCGGCGATCGACGTGGGCAGCACGACCTTCATGATCGTGAGCCACTTCGGCACGCCGAGGGCGTAGCTGGCCTCGCGGAGCTCGTTCGGCACCAGGCGCAGCATCTCCTCGCTCGAGCGCACGACCACGGGGATCATGAGCACCGAGAGCGCCACGGAACCGGCGATGCCCATGCGGATGCCGGGCTCGAAGAAGGCGACGAAGACCGCCGAGGCGAAGAGGCCGGCGACGATCGACGGGATGCCGGTCATGACGTCGACCAGGAAGGTGATCGCCTTCGCGAGCCGGCCGCGGCCGTACTCGACGAGGTAGATCGAGGTCATCAGTCCGATGGGCACCGAGATGACGGTGGCGCCGAGGGTGATGAGCAGCGTGCCCCAGACGGCGTGCACGGCGCCGCCGCCCTCGCCGATGACATTGCGCATCGACGAGCTGAAGAACTCGGCGTCGAAGCGAGTGAGGCCGTTGATCAGCACCGTGTAGAGCAGCGACGCCAGCGGGATCAGCACGACCACGAAGGCCGAGACGACGAGCGCGGTGACCAGGCGGTCCATGGCCTTGCGGCGGTTCTCCGCGACGGTCGAGAAGACCGTCAGCAGCACCACGAAGAGCACGGTGCCGAGGAACATCGTGCCGCCGACGTTGAAGTCGCCCGGGTCGCCGCCGGTGTTCATGAGGGCGAAGACGCCGCCGACGAGCACCCAGGAGCCGAGGAGGATCGCCCACGGCGCCCACTTGGGCAGCTGGCCGGTCGTGAGGGAGTTCACGTGCGCCGTCGTGGCGGTGGTCGTGGCGGTCATCAGTTGGCTCCCGAGAAGGCCGAGCGGCGGTTGACGATGTACCGCGCGAGGGCGTTGACCGCGAAGGTGACGAGGAAGAGGATGAGGCCCGTCGCGATGAGCACGTTGACCCCTTCGCCGTAGGCCTCGGGGAAGGACAGCGCGATGTTCGCGGGGATCGTCGTCGGGTTGGTCGAGGTGAGCAGCTCGACGCTGATCACGCCCGAGACGGAGAGCACCATCGTGACGGCCATGGTCTCGCCGAGCGCGCGCCCGAGGGCCAGCATCGCCGCGGAGACCATGCCGCCGCGGGCGAAGGGCAGCACGGCCATGCGGATCATCTCCCAGCGCGTGGCGCCGAGCGCGAGGGCGGCCTCCTCGTGCAGGCGCGGGGCCTGCAGGAAGACCTCGCGGCAGATCGCGGTCATGATCGGCAGGATCATCACGGCGAGCACGAGCGAGGCGGTGAGGATGGTGCGGCCGGTGGCCGAGACGTCGCCGGCGAAGAGCGGGAACCAGCCGAGGTTCTCGTTGAGCCAGACGTAGAAGGGCCGCACGATCGGCGCGAAGGTCGTGGCGCCCCAGAGGCCGTAGACGACCGAGGGCACGGCGGCCAGCAGGTCGATCACGTAGCCGATGACGGAGGCGATGCGACGCGGCGCGTAGTGCGAGATGAAGAGCGCGATGCCGATGGCGAGCGGGGCGGCGACGATGAGCGCGAGCAGCGCGGCCCAGATCGTGCCGAAGACGAGCGGGCCGACGTACTCGACGAACGACTGACCGCGCAGGATCGAGACGTCCTCGGGGTCGACCGTGAAGGCCGGGATGCTCTGGGTGATGAGGAAGAGCGCGACGGCGGCGAGCAGCAGCAGGATGACGATGCCGGCGCCGACTGCGGTGCCGGAGAACACTCGGTCGCCGAGTCGTCGCACGCCGCGCTGAGCGGTTCGGGCGGGTGACGCAGTGGTCATGGGGTGGAGGTCCTTCCCGGGATCGGGCCCGGTGGTGCGGAAGGGGAGGGTGGTGCGGCTCGCCGTGCGAGCGGGCGGGGGCCCCGGGGGGGGGGGGGGCCGCGGGGGGGGGGGGGGGGGGGGCGGGGGCCCCCCCCCCCCCCCCCCCCCCCGCCGGGTTCGGCTCGATCAGCCGATCAGCGCGATGGCCGACTCGACCTCGGTGCGCAGCTCGTCGGAGATCGGCGCGCTGCCGGCCTCGTCGAGGCCGACCTGCTGGCCCTCCTCGCTGGCGATGTAGGAGAAGTAGCCGGCGACGAGCTCGGCCGTCGCGGGGTCCTCGTACTCGACGCAGCCGATGAGGTAGCTGATGAGGGCGAGCGGGTAGACGCCGGCCTCGGTGGTGGTGCGGTCGAGCTCGATGGCGATGTCGCCATCGGTGCGGCCCTCGACGCGCGGCGACGCGTCGATGAAGGCGGCGACGGCGTCGGTGGAGTACGGCACGTACTCCTCGCCGACCTTGACCGAGACCTTGCCGAGCGAGCCGGCGCGCGAGGCGTCGGCGTAGCCGATCGTGCCTTCGCCGCCCTCGACCGCGGCGACCAGGTTCGAGGTGCCCTCGGCCGACTCGCCGCCGGTGAGCGGCCAGACGCCGTCCGCCTCGCTGGTCCACGCCTCGGGCGCCACGGCCGCGAGGTAGTCGGTGAAGTTCTCGGTGGTGCCCGAGTCGTCCGAGCGGTGCACGGGGGTGATGGCCGTGTCGGGCAGCTCGACGCCCTCGTTCTGGTCGGCGATCGCCGGGTCGTTCCAGGTGGTGACGGTGCCGTTGAAGATGTTGGCGATGGTCGCCGCGTCGAGGTTGAGCTCGTCGACGCCCTCGAGGTTGAAGATGACGGCGATGGGCGAGACGTAGAGCGGCAGCTCGACGATCTCGTCCGAGGCGCAGGCGGTGAAGCCGCCGGCGGCGAGCTCCTCCTCGTTGAAGGCGCGGTCCGAGCCGATGAAGGGGCTGGCGCCGGCGAGGAAGTTCTCGCGGCCCGGGCCGGAGCCGGTGCCCTCGTAGTTGATGGTGACGTCGGGGTTCTCGGTCTGGAACGCGGTGAGCCAGGCGAGCTGCGCCGACTCCTGCGAGGACGCGCCGGTGCCGTCGAGCTGGCCGGAGAACGAGCTCTCGGGAGCCTCGGACGAGTCGCCGGGGGCCGCCTCGTTCGAGGCGCAGGAGGCGAGGAGGAGGGTGCCGGTGAGGCCGAGGGCGGCGAGCGTGCCAACGCGCTTGATGTTCACAGAGTTTCCTTCGGGTGCGTGGTTGCAGGTGGGGGCCGGTGCTGACCCGTCGGCGACGTTACGAAGCCGATGTGACGCGACATGCCTGCGACGGTGAACAGGGGGTGAACGGGCGGCGAACTCCGCCCGACCGCACGTGGGGCGGGTCGGGTCGGGATCGCGCGAGGCCGCGCGGTCCGCGATGCCGTGGACGACTCAGCGGCTCAGCGGCTCAGCGGCTCAGCGGCTCAGCGGCTCAGCGGCTCAGCGGCTCAGCGGCTCAGCGGCTCAGCGGCTCAGCGGCTCAGCGGCTCAGCGGCTCAGCGGCGGCGCAGCGTGCGGCGGATGTAGCCGGGGATCAGGCGCCGGTGCGACACACCGGTGCGACGGGCCAGGATCTCGCCGAGCGTGACGCCGGCCGCGAGCGCCAGGCCCGTGAGCCCGGCCTGCAGCAGCAGCTCGAAGCCGGCGGTCGGATCGTCGCCGGTCACGAGCGCGAGCATGCCCCGGTAGATCGCGAGCCCGGGCAGCAGCGGCACGATGCCGCAGATCGTGAGCACGATGGCGGGGATGCGCAGGCGCGGGCCCAGCGCCTCCGCGGCGAAGCCGATCACGAGCGCCCCGAGCGCGCTGGCGGCGGCGGGCGCCATGCCCGTGCCGCCGAGCAGCATCGCGCTGACGAAGGCGGTGGCGCCGGTCGCTCCGGCGAAGAGCGCAGTGCGCAGGCTGGCGTACGACGCCATGGCCCAGGCCGTCGAGGCCGCGGCGGCGCCGAGCACCTGCACGCCGACCGGCCACGGGCCGACGGGCAGCTCGTCGAGCACGAGGCCGATGCCGAGGCGCCGGGCCAGGTCGAGCACGGCGCCGATGCCCACCACGATGCCGATCGTCAGCAGCGCGACCTCGACGAGCCGGCCGCTGGCCGTGACCGGGAAGCCGTTGATCGCGTCGTCCGCGGCGCCGACCAGCGATCCGCCAGCGAGCAGCACGACGATGCCCGAGGCCACGATGAGCGCCGGCGGCAGCGCCGAGACCTCGACGGGCAGGTGCGGAGTGACGACGGTGACGACGATCGCGACCGTCGTGGCGATGGCGGCGCCGGTGAGCTGCAGGAAGAACACCGGCAGCTTGAGTACGCCGAGCACCCGGAACGCGCTGTCGATGAGCGCCGTCGTGGCCGCCGCGAGGACCATCGAGATGGCCCCGCCGCCGAGCAGCACGGCCACCGATGCCGCCATCGCCGCGAGCAGCAGCGTGACGAGCCCGCGACGGTAGCTGCGCGGCGCGGCGAGCACCTCGTCGAGCCGGGCGTGCGCGGCCTCCAGGCTCTCGCGCACCTCGTCGCGCGCGCCGGGGTCGACGGAGGCCTCGGCGGCCGCAGGAACGACGGCGCCGTCGCGCACCAGCTCCTCGGCGATCGCGACGACCCGGGCCAGCCGCTCGAAGTCGGCGGCGGGCGCGGCGACGACGCGCATGACCGTGACGCCGGGCATCCGCTCGGTGCCGTCGTGGGCGACCATGATCGACGTGAAGGTGAGGTCGACCTGACACTCGAGCTCGTAGACGCGGCAGACGCGGCGGATCGCATCCGTCACCTCCGCGGCCGGTGCGCCGAGCGAGAGCATGGCCTCGCCGATGCGCACGGCCAGCTCGAGCACCTCTCGCACGGGCCGCTCGACGGCCGGCGCCGGCGCGCGCACCGGGGCGAGCGCCCCGACCCCGCCGACGACCTTCCGGAGCACACCGCGCAGCTTCACGCCGACCACCCTACGAGCGGATGCGGACGGGCCGGCCCACCCGTCGGCGCGGGCTCAGCCGACCGCGGGCGACCGCGCTCGGTCGCGCTCCGCAGCGCGCCGCAGCGCGCCGCAGGAGCGGCGGCGGCGACTCAGCCGAAGCGGCCGGAGACGTAGTCCTCGGTGGCCTGCACGTCGGGGTTCGAGAAGATCTTGGCCGTGTCGGCGTACTCGATGAGCTTGCCGGGCTGGCCCGTGCCGGCAATGTTGAAGAACGCCGTGCGCTCGCTCACGCGGCTCGCCTGCTGCATGTTGTGGGTCACGATCACGATCGTGTACTCGCTCTTGAGCTCCTCGATGAGGTCCTCGATCGCGAGCGTCGAGATCGGGTCGAGCGCGCTGCAGGGCTCGTCCATGAGCAGCACGTCGGGCGAGACGGCGATGGCGCGCGCGATGCAGAGGCGCTGCTGCTGGCCGCCGGAGAGGCCCGAGCCCGGCAGGTTGAGGCGGTCCTTCACCTCGTTCCAGAGGTTCGCACCGCGCAGGCTCTTCTCGACGAGGTCGTCCTGCTCGCTGCGCGACTGGCGCCGGTTGTTGAGCTTCACGCCGGCGAGCACGTTGTCGCGGATCGACATCGTCGGGAACGGGTTCGGGCGCTGGAAGACCATGCCCACCTGACGGCGCACGAGCACCGGGTCGACGCCGGGTCCGTAGAGGTCGTTGCCGTCGACGAGCACCTCGCCGTCGACGCGCGCGCCCGGGATGACCTCGTGCATGCGGTTCAGCGTGCGCAGGAAGGTGGACTTGCCGCATCCGCTCGGACCGATGAAGGCGGTGACGCTGCGGGGCTCGATGACCATGTTCACGCCCTCGACGGCCTTGAACTGGCCGTAGTAGACGTCGAGGTCGTTGACCTGGATGCGCTTGGACACGAGGTTCCTTCCTTAGCGCCCGAGCTTCGGGGCGAAGATCTTCGCGACGAGGCGCGCGAGCAGGTTGAGCAGCATGACGATGAGGATGAGGGTGAGCGCGCCGGCCCAGGCGCGGTCGATGTACGCCTGCGCGTCGACGCCCTGGCTGATGTACGAGTTGTAGACGAACACCGGCAGGCTCATCATGTCGCCGTCGGTGAGGTCGTAGTTCATGCTCTGCGTGAAGCCCGCCGTGATGAGCAGCGGCGCCGTCTCGCCGATGACGCGGGCGATGGCGAGCATGACGCCCGTCGAGATGCCCGCGATGGCGGTGGGGATGACGACCTTGAGGATCGTGCGCCACTTGGGCACGCCGAGCGCGTAGCTGGCCTCGCGCAGGTCGCGCGGCACGAGCTTGAGCATCTCCTCGCTCGAGCGCACCACGACCGGGATCATGAGGATGCTGAGCGCCACGGCACCCGAGAGGCCCATGCGGGAGCCCGGCCCGAAGAGCAGCAGGAACAGCGAGAAGGCGAAGAGGCCGGCGACGATCGAGGGGATGCCGGTCATGACGTCGACGAAGAACGTGATCGCCCGGGCGAGCCAGCCGCGCCCGTACTCGACGAGGTAGATGGCCGTGAGCAGGCCGATCGG
Organism: Microbacteriaceae bacterium PS02343; assembly: GCA_029959365.1. Taxonomy (GTDB): domain Bacteria; phylum Actinomycetota; class Actinomycetes; order Actinomycetales; family Microbacteriaceae; genus Arenivirga. The sequence goes on from JASCOA010000005.1 coordinate 24,346, forward strand.
CACCGAGATGAGGGTGGCCGCGGCCGTGATCTCGAGCGTGCCGACGACGGCGTGCAGCACGCCGCCGCCCTCGCCGGTGACGTTGCGCATCGACTCGGTGAAGAAGGTGATGTCGAAGCGCGCGGCGCCGCGGCCGACGACCGTGACGATGAGCGAGATCAGCGGGGTCAGCGCCAGCAGGAAGGCGGCCACCACGAGGTTGCGCATGAGCCGGTCCCTGGCGCGGCGCGGGCCCTCGACGACGCGGGAGAGCACGACGAGCAGCACGAGGTAGCCGAGCACCGTCGTGATGACGAAGGCCGGCACCGGGAAGTCCGCCCGCTCCGCCGCGGCCGTGAGCCCGAGGCCCACGCCGAAGACGACGGCGGCCGCGGCGAAGACCGCGAGGTTGGCCCAGCGCGGCAGACGGCCGGCGGTCAGCGGGTTCGCCCGCGTGATGGCGCTCATCAGCCCACCGTCCGGCGGTTGACGTACCAGCGCGCGAGCGCGTTGACCGCGAGCGTGATGACGAAGAGCACGAGGCCCGTGGCGATGAGCGTGTTGACGCCCAGGCCGTGCGCCTCGGGGAAGTTCAGGGCGATGTTGCTCGCGATCGTCGCCGGATTCTGGGTCGTGACGAGCGCGAAGGAGATGACGGTCGCGGGCGAGAGCACCATGGCCACCGCCATCGTCTCGCCGAGCGCGCGGCCGAGGCCGAGCATGGCGGCCGAGACGATGCCCGGGCGGCCGTAGGGCAGCACCGACATCGTGATCATCTCCCACTGGGTGGCGCCGAGCGCCAGCGCGGCCTCCTCGTTGAGGCGCGGGGTCTGCAGGAACACCTCGCGGCACATGGCGGTCATGATCGGCAGGATCATGACGGCCAGCACGATCGCGACCGTGAGCATCGTGCGGCCGGTGCCGGACGCGGGCCCGGCGAACAGCGGGATCCACCCGGCGTTCGCGGTGAGCCAGTCGGCGAGCGGCACGGTCGCGGGCGCGAGCACCTGGATGCCCCAGAGGCCGAAGACCACGGACGGCACGGCCGCGAGCAGGTCGATGATGTAGCCGAGGCCGGCCGCGAGGCGGCGCGGCGCGTAGTGCGAGATGAAGAGGGCGATGCCGATGGCCACCGGGATCGCCATGGCCAGCGCGAGCGCGGCGGCCCAGACCGTGCCGAAGGCCAGCGGCAGCACGTAGGCGAGGAAGGACTCCCCCTCGTCGGTGCCCTGGATCAGCGCCGGCAGCGCCTGCGCGACGAGGAAGATCGCGACCGCGGCGAGCACGATCAGGATCAGGGCGCCGGCCCAGCGGCTCATCCCCGCGAAGACGGCGTCGCCGATGCGGCGGCCGCGCAGGGCGGCGTCGGTGGACCCGTTCGTGGTCGCGCTCATCCGTCCGCTCCGATCGATCGCACGGCCGCGCGCACGCGCTCGGCGGTGGCCTCGGCGAGCGGCGCGGAGCCCGCGCTCTCGGCCGAGCGGGCCTGGCCCTCCTCGCTGGCGACCCAGGAGGCGTAGTCCGTCAGGAAGGCCGCGTCGCGCGCATCGCGGTACTCGCTGCAGACGACCATGTAGGAGACGAGCACGAGCGGATACGACCCTGCCGGGCCGGTGCGGTCGAGCTCGATCACGAGGTCGTGCTCGTCGGCGCGCTCCGCGAAGGGGCTCGCGGCCACGGCGGCGGCGGCGGCCTCGTCGCTGAAGGAGACCCACTCGCCCTCGACGAGGATCTGCGCCGAGGAGAGGCCGCCGGCGCGCGAGGCGTCGGCGTAGCCGATCGTGTTGCGGCCGTTGCGCACGCCCTCGACGACGCCGCTGTTGCCCTGGTTGCCGTCGGCGCCGGCGAAGCGGTACGCGTAGGTGTCGCTCGGCTCCTCGGTCCAGACGTCGGGCGCGGTGTCGTGCAGGTACTCGGTGAAGTTCTCGGTGGTGCCCGAGTCGTCGGAGCGGTGCACGACGGTGATCGGCGCGTCCGGCAGCGCGGCGTCGGGGTTCAGCGCGGCGATCGCCGGGTCGTTCCAGGTGCCGATCGTGCCGTTGAAGACGGCGGCCATGGTGCCGGGGTCGAGGCGCAGGTCGTCGACGCCCTCGACGTTGAAGATCACGGCGATCGGCGAGATGTAGACGGGCAGGTTCAGCGCGGTGGCGCCGTCGGCGCAGCTGACCATCGGGCCCTCGCCCTCGTCGAGCGCCGCATCCGAGCCGGCGTAGACCGTCCAGCCCTCCACGAAGTTCGCCCGACCCGCACCGGAGCCGACCGGCGAGTAGTTGATCGTGACGCCGGGGTAGGCCTCCTGGTAGCCGGAGATCCAGGCCGCCTGCGCGGCCTCCTGAGCCGAGGAGCCGCTGGCGTTGAAGCGACCGGAGGGACCGTCGTAGTCGGCGTCGACGCCGGGTTCGTTGGCGGCGCATCCGCTGAGCAGGAGACCTGCTGCGGCGAACGTCGCGAGGAGCGCGCGGGCGCGTGGCAGAGCGATGACCGGTCCTCTCGTCGCCGTGTGGGGTGCCGTCGGGACGACCCGACGTGAACAGCGTCCCCAGTCTAGGTAAACGGGAGGTGAACGGAAGCCGACGGCGGTACAGCGCGTGTGCGCCTCGGAGGCGCGGGCGTCACGCGCCCTGGGAGTCCCGGAGGCGCCGCTCATCCGCTCCTAGCCTGCGGGCATGACTGACTTCGGCTACACCCTCATGACCGAGCAGAGCGGTCCGAAGGAGCTCGTCGGCTACGCCGTCGACGCGGAGCGCATCGGCTTCGACTTCGCCGTCTCGAGCGACCACTACTCCCCCTGGCTCGTCTCGCAGGGCCACGCCTCGCACGCCTGGACGATGCTCGGCGCCGTCGCGCAGGCGACCGAGCGCATCGGGCTGATGACCTACGTGACGGCCCCGATCATCCGCTACCACCCGGCGATCGTGGCGCAGAAGGCCGCCACGCTGCAGCTGCTCGCCGACGGCCGCTTCACCCTGGGCCTCGGCTCGGGCGAGAACCTCAACGAGCACACCGTCGGCGAGGGCTGGCCGGCCGTCGCGGTGCGGCAGGACATGCTCGAGGAGGCGGTGCACGTGATCCGCGCGCTGCACTCGGGCGATCTGGTCACCTGGGAGGGGCAGTACTTCCGCGTCGACTCCTCGCGGATCTGGGACCTGCCGGAGGGCGGGGTGCCGATCGGCATCGCCGTCTCGGGCGAGAAGAGCGTCGAGCGCTTCGCGCCGCTGGGCGACCACCTCGTCGCCGTGCAGCCCGACGCCGCGGCGGTGAGCGGATGGGACGCCGCCCGCGAGGGGCTTCCGGCCGGTCGCAAGATCGGTCAGATCCCCATCAGCTGGGACCCGGATCGGGAGCGCGCGATCGAGCGCGCGCACGAGCAGTTCCGATGGTTCGGCGGCGGATGGGACGTGAACGCGGACCTGCCGACGACGAAGGGGTTCCAGTCCGCATCGCAGTTCGTGCGCCCCGAGGACGTCGCCGGGTCGATCGCCTGCGGACCGGACCTCGACGCGATCGCCGAGAGCTTCGCCCCCTTCGTCGAGGCCGGGTTCACCGACATCGCGCTCGTGCAGGTGGGCGACGAGGCGCAGCAGCGCTTCCTCGACGAGGCCGCGGGGCCGCTGCTCGAGAAGCTGCGGGCGCGCTACTCCTGAACGCGACGAAGGCCGGGCCGCCCCGAGGGGCGCCCGGCCTTCGCGCTGCGGTGACGGATCAGGTGGCCTGCAGCAGGATCGGCGCCGTCGTGGGCGCCTCGGAGCCACCGGCCGGCTCGACCGTGATGCCGATGACGTCGCCCTGGTGCAGCTCGCCGTCCATGACCGCCGAGGTCTCGCCGTCCTCCATGAGGCCGGCCGGGATCGTCTCGCCGTCGCGGATCATCCAGAGCTGGTAGACGAGGTCGTCGGCCAGCTCGGGCATGTCGTCGCTCGTGATCGCGGCGCTCGCGAGCTCCTCGCTCCAGAGCACGCTGACCGGGGTGCCGTCCGTGGCGGTGGCCTCGACGCGCTGCAGGTCGTCGGCGTCCTCGAGGGCGCTGATGGCCTGCTGCTGCTCGCTCTGCGGGTTCAGCAGACCGGTGCCCCCGGCGACGCCGACACCGAGCACGACCACCGCGGCTGCCGCGGCGAGCATGGCGACGGGGCGCGACCAGCGACGGGCGGCCTTGGAACCGGCGGCCGGCTGGATCACGTTGCCGCCGAGCGTCGACGCACCCGCGAGCACGTCCTCGCGCGCGCGCTGCGCGGTCTCGTCCGATGGCGCAGGGTCCTCGGCGGGCAGCTGCGGCGTGCTGGCGATGGCCGCGAGCAGGTTCGCCCGCAGCTCGGGGCTCGGGGCGACCGGCTCGGTCGCGCTGCCCAGCAGCGCAGCCGTGTCGCCGAACTCCGCCGCCTCGGCGCGCGCGTCCTCTGAACGGCTCAGGTACTGCTCGTACCGGTTCCGCTCGTCGGGCGTCAGGGCGTCGAGCGCGTACGCGCCGGCCCAGCTGCCGTAGTCCTCGTCTTCTCGCGCGCTCACGGCACGACTCCTAGCTCGTCTCGTAGTCTGATCATCCCGTCCCGCAACCGCGTCTTCACGGTGCCGATGGGGATGCTGAGTCTGGCGGCGATCTCGCTGTGACTGAGTCCGCCGTAGTAGGCCAGCTGCACGGCTTGACGCTGCAGCTCGGTCAACCGGGCGAGCGCCTTGGCGACGCGCTGGTGCTCCACGCTGACCTCGACGGCCTCGCTCACCTGGTCGAAACCGGGCTCGTAGTCGCGGATGCCGATGCGCACGTCGCGGTCCCGGCTCGACTGCGACGCCCGCACCCGGTCCACTGCGCGGCGGTGGGCCATCGTGAGCATCCACGTGACCGCGGCGCCCTTGGTGGGCTGGTAGCGGGTGGCCGTCTGCCAGATCTCGAGGAACACCTCCTGGGCGACCTCCTCGGACTGGGAGTGGTCGATGAGCAGTCGCTTGATCAACCCGAGCACGCGCGGCGCCGTACGGTCGTAGAGCTCGGCGAACGCCGCTCTATCGCCGGAGGCGACCGCGGTCAGGAGGTCTTCCAGCGAGGCGGGCGCCTGTTCGACGCGTTCCGGTTCCCTCGTCATGGTCACCAGCATGTCAGGCCCACCTCCATTCCAGCTCTCGCGGCGCGAAGCCTCTCGGTCGACGTCCCGGTCGGGGGCCGTTGACAGGTGTTCGGAGGAACGGCCGCAGGGGTTTGGGTCGCATCGCGCGGGTGGGCCGTGAAGCCGTCGAGCCGAGCGGATGCGCGAGGCCTCGGTCAGGCGGGCGGCGAGCGTGGATCGCTGCACGGCGCGCATGCCGGGCGTGGAGAAGCCGGGCCGCTGAGAACGCCTCACGGCGGAAGGCCGCTCGAAGCGGCGAATATTGGAGCCCGGGGTTACAGCGGCCCGGCGAGATCCAGTGTAGCGAGGGGCGCCGGAGCCCGCGATGCGGTCCGCGGTGCGCGAACGGCGCACGGCCCGGGCGTTGCGCCGAACGCCGGTCAGTCGAGGGCGGCGTCGTTCCAGAGGTGCGCGGCGGCGGTGAGCTCGTCGGCCATGGTGGTGAGGCGCAGGGCGCGGCGGGTGAGCGCATCCGCTCGTACCGGCTCGGTGGCCTCGACGTCGTTGGCGACGCTCGTGGAGCCGCGGGCGGCGAGGCGGCAGAACGACGCCGCGCGCTCGAGCGCGATGGCGAGGTCGCCGTCGAAGACGCCGCGCAGGATGAGGTCCGAGAGCTCGAGCACGTCGGCGGGGCCGGCCGGGTCGGCGGCGCCGGCCACGACGGGGTCGATCGTGCCCAGCTCGTCGACGCCCCGCTGGAAGAGCCAGCTCGACTCGGTGGCGTCGTGGGTGATGAAGGCTCGGGTCAGGTAGACGCGCCAGAGGGCGCCGGGCAGGGTCTCGGGCCGGCTGTGCGACCAGAGCTCGGCGACGGTCTCGAGGCCGTGCTCGTCGGTGAAGTGCACGAGCCGCTCGACGACCGCCGGGTCGGAGCCGTCCCGCACGCGGGAGAGCAGCGCCTGCGCGGTCTCGTGCGCGGCGCGGCTGCGCTGCGCGGGGTCGGGCGCGCCCTCGAAGACGTCGAAGCGGTGGCCCGCCATGAGCGTGGGCTTGTGGAAGTCGTCGGCCATAGGTGGACCAGGGTACGCCGACCCGAGCGGATGCGGGAGCGGTTCGCCCAGGGCGTGCGGGCGCGCGCCTCCGGTGCGTCGGACCTCGGACGCGCCGCGGCCCCCGACGTCAGAGCAGGTCGAGCCTGCGGGCCGCCTGCTCGAGGTCGTCGCGGAAGCGGTCGAGGGTGGCGAGCGTGTAGAGCCCGTCGATCTCGCCGCCGGCCCAGAGCGCGTGGATGCGGCGCAGGTCGGACTGGCGGCTGAGCCAGCCGATGCCGTCGACGACCGCCATGACGTACTGCGTGGGCTTGCGCACGCTCGCCATCTCGACGATCTCGCGCACGGCGTCGCCGAGCTTCGAGCCGGTCGAGTCGAACCCCTTGGCCGCGACGGCGATGACGGGCTCGTCGCCGCGCATGACGAGCAGGTCGGCCGGGGCGTCGTGGCCCCGGCCCTGGAACCGCGTGCGGGTGCGCACCTCGAGGCCGAGCCCGACCGCGATCGCCTCGATCTGGTCCTCGATGCGGCGGCCCGAGCGGCCGGCGGCCGCGGCCCGGGCCCGCGAGCCGGCGCGGGCGACGAGCAGGTCGCCGAAGGTGAAGGTGGCGGCGCGGTTGGCCGCGAGGGTGCGCACGAGGTCGTACTCCTCGTCGAAGAAGCGCACGAGGGCCACCGGGTCGCGCAGGGCCAGCTGGCGCGCGCTCGTCGTGGCGAAGCGCTCGCGCAGCACGTTCTTCATCCGCTCCTGCGTGAGGCCCACGACGAGCCCCAGCAGCGCGGCTTCCTCCGGGTTCGTGAAGACCCAGGCGGCCAGGGACTCCGCGTCGACCGCGTCGAGCTCGGCGAGCGCCGCCGCGCCCCAGCGGATGCGCTCCGACTCCTCGGTGGTCGCCAGCGGGTCGACGTGCACCGAGAGCCGGCCGAGCGAGCCGAGGTACTCGTCGAAGCCGGGCACCGCCATCAGCGCGCCACGAAGATGAACTCGGAGACCGCCCGCCGGGTGGCCGCAGCATGGGTGCCGAAGGAGTAGGAGTGCGCCACCGGCAGCACCTCCACCGCGGGCTTGACCCGGCGCAGCAGGGCCTCGATGGTCTCGGCGTCGGGCACGGAGTTGCTGGAGTAGGAGAGCACGATGGTGCCCGCGTCGGAGAACTGCTCGAAGGTGCGCTCGAGCGCGGCCTCGACGGTGCGCCGGTAGGCGAAGGGCGTGAAGCGCTTGGCGATCTTCTTGGTCTTGGTCTCGGGCATGATCTCCTGCCCTCGCCAGTACGTGGCCAGGCCCTGCAGGAAGTGGTACCGCTTCATGTAGTCGGCGTCGTCGCTCGGCGGCGCGTAGGGCGGGTCGAGGTAGACCAGGCTCGGGTCGGCGACCGCGAGCTCGGTGACGTCGCCGCACTGCGCGAGGTGCCCGGCGCCGCGATCGAAGACGGCCGCGTTGTACTCGGCGGCCCGCTCGACGAAGTGCTCGCGCAGGGTGAGCCTGAGGTCGCGGCGGCCGTCGTCGTAGCGCGACGAGTCGGTGAAGGTGAAGACGCCGCGCGGCTGCTTGCGCGCCGCCGACAGCACGAGCGCCGAGATGGCGAGCGCGCGCTCGGCGCCGACGAGCAGGTCGATGTGCGACCAGGCGCTGTCGAGGAAGCGCCGGTCGTCGGCGTCGAAGTAGAGGCCGTCGAAGGTGCTGGCGATGAAGTCGCGGTCGTCGAGCGGCTCGCCGGCGATGCGGGCGATCAGCTCGTCGCTCAGCTGCTCGCGCTGGTTGACGACGACCGCCTCGGCGATCGCCGTCGGGAAGGCCAGGAAGTCGTTGGAGACCACCCGGTAGCCCTGCGCCTTGAGCAGGTACGAGACCACGCCGCTGCCCGAGAAGGCGTCGACCGCGGTGCCGCCGCCGGACTGCTCGAAGACCTCGGCGAGCGGGCGCGCGAGGCGGTACTTCGAGCCCATGTAGCGCAGCCGCGGGAAGCTCGTCACCTGCTGCAGCGCCCCGTCGACGGAGCTCGGCGTGGCCGAGTGCTCCGCGAAGGGCATCCGCTCATTCTGCCCGAGCGGGGCGGGGCGGCCGGCGCCGCGAGCGGGCGCCGACGACGTGCGGAGAGCGGAGGAGGGCATGCGGCCAGTGTGCCGGGCGCCGCCGACACGGCGGCGGCGCGCATCCGCTCATCCGCCCGCGGACCGGATCGCCGTCCTCCGTCCGGCCGGCGACCGGCGCGGGGCCGCTCGCCGAACGGACGGATCCCGCTCAGCCCTCGTCGGGCGTCGCCGTGCCGACCAGGATCGCGCGGCCGAGCACGTGACCGATGGCGGTGAACTGCAGCGCGGCCGGGCTCGCCTCGGGCGGCAGGTCGAGGTGCTCGACGTCGAGCGCCGTCGCGGTGAAGAAGTAGCGGTGCGTGCCGGTGCCGGCGGGCGGGGCGGCGCCCGTGTAGCCGGTGCCGCCGAGCGAGTTGCGGTAGCGCAGCACGTGCTCGGGCAGGCGGATGCCGGCCTCGAGCTCGGTGAGCCCCGCCGGCAGGATGGCGAGCCAGTGCCAGAAGCCGCCGGCGATCGGGGCATCGGGGTCGAAGACCGTGAGCAGCACGCTCTTGGTGCCCTCCGGCAGCGGTCCGATCGACAGCGACGGCGAGATGTGGCCGCCGTGCGCCCAGGCGCGGGTCGGCAGTGCGCCGCCCTGCTCGAAGTCGGCGCTCGAGATCTCGAACGACGGGGCGGGGATGGCGTTCTCGTACGGGTCGTAGCCCATGGGGGGTCCTTCCGGTCGGGAGCCCCCAGTCTGCCGCGCCCGCACGGCGCGCACCCGGATGCCCGCCGGGAGTCGCCCAGCGCGGGCCGACGCACGGCTGCCAGAATGCCGGGACGGTACGGCGAGGGGATGCGGGCATGGCGCAGGACACGGGACGGCTGCTGGTCACCGGCGGGGCGGGCTTCATCGGCGGCGCCGTGGTGCGCGCCGCGCTCGAGGACGGCTGGTCGGTACGGGTGCTCGACTCGCTGCGCGAGGACGTGCACGGTGCGGCGGATGCGGCCCTGCCGCCCGGCGTGGAGCTGCTGCGCGGCGACGTGCGCGACGACGAGGTGCTCGAGCGGGCGCTGGACGGCGTCGACGCCGTGAGCCATCAGGCCGCGAAGGTCGGTCTCGGCGTCGACTTCTCGGACGCGCCGGACTACGTCTCGAGCAACGTGCTCGGCACCGCGCAGCTGCTCGCGGCCATGGAGCGCGGCTCGGTGCGCCGGCTCGTCGTGGCCAGCTCGATGGTGGTCTACGGCGAGGGCGCCTACCGCGGACCTGCCGGCGCCGCACGACCCGCGGCGCGCACCGTGGCCGACCTCGACGCCGGGCTCTTCGACCCGCGCGACGCCGACGGCGCCGTGCTCGAGCCGGGCGTGATCGAGGAGGACGCGGCGCTCGATCCGCGGAACGCCTACGCGCTGAGCAAGCTCGCGCAGGAGCACCTCGCCGCCACCTGGGCCCGCTCGACGGGCGGCCGGGCCGTCGCGCTGCGGTACCACAACGTCTACGGCCCGGGCATGCCGCAGAACACGCCCTACGCGGGCGTCGCGTCGCTCTTCCGCTCGGCGGTCGAGCGCGGCGAGGCTCCGCGGGTCTTCGAGGACGGCGCCCAGCGCCGCGACTTCGTGCACGTGGCCGACATCGCCGGCGCGAACGTCGCCGCGCTCGCCGCGACCGGCGGCGAGCGCCTCGACGCGCACGCCGGCTTCCGCGCCTACAACGTCGGCAGCGGCGTCGTGCACACGATCGGCGACCTCGCGGAGGCGCTGAGCCGGCACGCCGGCGGCGCGCATCCGATCGTCACCGGGCAGTACCGGCTCGGCGACGTGCGGCACATCACCGCCTCCTCAGAGCGGATCGCCCACGAGCTCGGCTGGCGGGCGAACGTCGGCTTCGACGAGGGCATGGCCGAGTTCGCGACCGCCCCGCTCCGGGCCGCCGTGCGATGAGCGGGGGTCCCCTCCGCTGGATACGGGCTGGACGTGCGCGGCGCGGCGGGCCGAAACGGCGAGGGCTCCGAAGCACCCCCATGCAGTCATCCCAGGGGCACACCGTCGACGTCGTCTTCCCGGCGCTGAACGAGGAGCGGGCGCTGCCGCGCATCCTCGGCGAGCTGCCCCCCGGCTACCGCGCGATCGTGGTCGACAACGGCTCGACCGACCGCACCGCGGAGGTGGCCGCCGAGCTCGGCGCGATCGTCGTGCACGAGTCGCGCCGGGGCTTCGGCGCCGCCGCGCACGCCGGACTGCTCGCCGCGACCGCCCCGATCGTCGCCTTCTGCGACGCGGACGCCTCGATGGACCCGCGCGACCTGCCGAAGGTGGTCGACCCGGTGCGCTCCGGCGAGGTCGACCTCATGCTCGGCCGCCGCCGCGCCACGAGCCTGCGCGCCTGGCCGCTGCACGCCCGCTTCGCCAACCTCGTGCTGGCCCGCCTCATGCGGCGCGCCACCGGGGTGCGCCTGAGCGACCTCGGCCCGATGCGCGCGGCCCGCCGCGAGCAGCTGCTGCGGCTCGATCTGCTCGACCGGCGCAGCGGCTACCCGCTCGAGATGGTGCTGCGCGCCTCGGGCGCCGGCTTCCGCATCCACGAGATCGACATCCCCTACTCGCCGCGCGAGGGCCGCTCGAAGGTGACCGGCACGGTGCGCGGCACGATCAATGCGGTGCGCGACATGTCGCGGCTGCTGGCGGCCGAGGGCGCGCGACCCATCCCCGAGACGGCACGGCTCCGAACCTCCGGCATCAACCGGGAGTTCAGCCAGCACGAGGAGGCGGCACGATGACCGCACTGATCCTGATCGCCAAGCCGCCGCTGCCGGGTCGCGCGAAGACGCGCCTGCATCCGCCGCTCACCCTCGAGGAGGCGGCCGACGTCGCCGCGGCGTGCCTCGCCGACAGCCTCGAGTTCGCGCGCGACTCGCCCGCCAGCCGCCGCATCCTGCTCTGGGACGGCGACGAGGCGCCGGCCGGCTCGCAGGGCTTCGACGTGATCCGCCAGGTCGAGGGCACCCTCGACGTGCGCCTCGGCGCCGTCTTCGACGCCGTCGACGAGCCCTGCGTGCTCATCGGCATGGACACTCCGCAGCTGCAGCCCGCGCACCTCGCGATGCCGCTGGACTTCTGGCCGGACGACGCGGATGCGGTCATGGGCCCCGCGAACGACGGCGGCTGGTGGTCGCTCGGCTTCCGCGAGCCGAACGGCGACCTGCTGCGCGGCGTGCCGATGTCGCAGGACGACACCGCGCTGCACCAGCGCCGCCGCATCGAGGCAGCCGGCCTGCGACTGCACGAGCTGGCGACGCTGACGGATGTGGACACCTACGACACGGCGATCGAGGTCGCCGAGGCGAACCCGCTGACCCGCTTCGCCGCGACCTTCCGCTACCTGGACAGCCGACTGCCGCTCTGAGCGCGCCGGCGGATCCGCGGGGAGCGCTGCCGCGCGTCAGCCGCATCCGACAGGATGAGCCCATGCACGACGGTGCGCGCAAGCGCGATATCCAGGCCGAGGCCCGCGCCTCGGTCCGCGGCGTGCTGCTGCTCGGCGACGCCCGCGGGCTGCTCGAGGGGCTGCGCCGCGGCGTGCTCGAGGAGGGCCTGACGCTCGTCGCCCCCGGCGTCGAGGGCGCCCGAGCCTCGCTCGCGCTCATCGCGGTCGAGGCCCCGCGCGGCACCTCGGCCCTGGCCAACGCCGTCGTGCTGGTCAACCTCCACCGCGCCTCGCTCGAGGACGACGCGACGGCGATCGTCATCTCCCGTCGGCGCGCGGCCCGCATCGCCCCCGCACGGCTGCAGCGGCTGCTCGGACCGGAGCTGCTCTACCAGGCGGAGAGCGCGCTGCCCGCGCCGCTGCGCCCGCGCGTCTCGATGTGGACGAGCATGCGCCTGAACGCCGCGCGGGGCGCGCTCGCGACCGCGGGCATCAGCCTGGCGCGGTTCCCCGTCGCCTGAGCGCGCCGGGACTCGCTGCCGGTGCGCACCGCGCTGGGGCGGGCGTCTCGAGCCCGCTCGAACCGAGCGCGACCCTCAGCGGTCCTCCGGGGCCCGGGCCGCCTCGCTGCGGCGATGGCGGCGGTTGGACCAGGCCATCACGAGGACCACGGCGATGCCGCTCAGCGAGCCGACGACCCCGGCCCGGACGAGCACGCCGGCGTCGCTGACGATGCCGGACTCCAATGCCGCCCAGCCGAGCCCGACGAGCACGGTGACGCCCGCGGCGGCCCAGAGGATCGCGGAGGTGATCTTCGCGGTTCGATTCGGCATGCCTCGACGGTAGGCGGGCGGCGGCGGACGGGACGCGGTTCTGCGGAACCGCGGAGGCGGCGGTCACCGGACGCCCAAGCGCCTCGAGCGCGTGCCTCGCGAGCTGCTGGCTCAGGCCGCGTCCGCTCCGGACCGGCCGGGCGCATCCGCTCGCCGCGCGGTGCGCGATCGCAGCAGCACGACCGCGATGCTCGCGGCCGTCACCAGCGCGAGGCCGGCGTAGAAGCGCAGCAGGTTGCCGGCGTAGTCGAGCGGCAGGATCGTGGGGTTCGCGCTGCCGATGCCCTGCTTGAGGATCTCGGGCACCACGAGCGCGGTCATGAGGGCGGCGACCACGAGGGCGCCCTGCACGATGAGGATGACGGCCACCGGGATGCGGCGGCCGGCCCGGCGCAGCAGCAGGTGCACCCCGAGCACGACCGGGGCGATCAGGCCGTCGTGGATGACGAGCGCCCCGGCGAACCAGAGCACGATGCCGAGGTAGCGGGCCGGGTTGACGTCGTTCAGCAGCACGATGCCGCCGAGGCCGATGACGAGCACGCCGACGACGATCAGGGCGATGCGGATGCGGGTGACGGCGACGGCGATGGTCCCGGTGCTCATGCGATCACCTCCAGTCGGCTGAGCCACTTGGTCTGCAGCACGCCGGGGCGACCGGGCGAGATGATGCGCGCCGGGTAGCCGTGGTCGATGTCGAGCTCGTCGCCGTTCAGCTCGAGCGCGACGAGGGTGAGCTCGTCGCGGGCGAACTCGGGGCCGATCTCGCTGACGCCGTAGGAGCTGTTCGTCTCGAGGCTCACGGCGCGGATGCGCGCATCCGCCGGCGCCTCGACCAGGTCGAGCAGGTCGCTGAGCCGCACGCCGGTCCAGGTGGCCATGCGGCTCCACCCCTCGACGCAGGCGATCGGCAGGTCGACGGTGCGCTGCTCGAGCTCGCGCAGCGCCTCGCGGTCGAGCACGATGCGCCGGGCGCCGGCGACGATCGAGAGCGTCCATCCGGCCGACTGCGCGAGCTGCACGACCTCGGCGTCCTCCGCGGTGCGGTTGACGGGCAGCCCCTGCGGGCCGACCCGGGGGTCGCGCGGGGCGAAGAGGTTCAGCGGCTGCAGCGGCGCGAAGGACTGGCCGGCGGTGGTGAGCGCGACGACAGCCGAGCCGGCGCCGACCGTGGCGAGGAAGGCGCGGCGGGAGGTGGTGCCCGAACCGTCCATCCAGCGGTGCACCCGTCCCGTGACGCCGGACGTGGCCGCCACGGGCTTGCGCGGCTGCGTGCGCCAGTGCCGCAGGATCACCGGCAGCTTGACGCCGATGTGCACGGCCAGCGAGCCGATCACGACGAAGGAGAGCGCGTAGTGCGTCTGCCGGAAGGGGAAGGCGAAGAGCTGGTACCACTGCACCGTGTTGATGAAGCCGATGGTGATCTGCACGAGCGAGGACGCTACGAAGAGAGCGATGGACGCCCGCTCGAGGAAGTGCGGGAACGAGCGCACCGGCGGGGTCTGGAAGAGCTGCGGGTAGACGACGTGCAGCTTGCCGAGGATCAGCGGGAAGCAGATGATGCCGGCCGTGATGTGCAGCCCCTGCGTCCACTGGTAGAGCTGCACGGGCCGGGTCGGGAAGACCATCCACGGCAGCGGGTCCTGCAGGAAGTGCGAGTACAGGCCGGTGCCCATGCAGACCAGGAAGGCCAGGCCGAGCAGACGGCCCAGCACGACGGCCATGCGCGCGGTGCGCTCCGGCGCGGCGAGCGCGGCGCGGTAGGCGGTCATCGCGCGGCCGGCGACGGCGATGGCATCGCGTGGCGTCATCGTCGGCTCCGATCGGTTGCTCGTGGACTCCGCCTCAGGTTCGGAGCGGAACGGCGATAGGACAGGATGGGCCGCATGCGCGCGCCCCTCACCGTCATCCTGCTGGTCGCGTCGACGGCGCTGACGGCTTTCTCGGTCGCCGCACTGCCGTACTACTTCCGCACCGACCGGGTGACCCTGCCCGTGATCACGGCGGTGCTGTGGCTGCTCTTCGCCGCGTCCCTCTGGGCGCTGCGCGGCGTTCGCGGGCGGGCGGGCGTCGCGATCGTGCTGCTCGGGGCCGTGGCGCTCGGCGGGGCCGCGATGGCCGGACCGCCGAACACCAGCACCGACTCGGCGCGCTATGCCTGGGACGGCATCGTGCAGAACGCCGGCATCTCCCCCTACGCCCACGTGCCCGCCGATCCGGCGCTCGAGGAGCTGCGCCCGGAGTGGCTGTTCCCCGAACCCGTGGTGGAGGCCGACGGCGAGCTCGGCTGCGAGGGGCAGCGCATCATGACCTTCGAGGAGGTCGGCACCGGCGAGGTGCTCTGCACGGCGATCAACCGCGCGAACGTGCCGACCATCTACCCGCCGGTCGCGCAGGCCGCCTTCGCCGCGGTGCGCTTCCTCGTGCCGGTCGAGGCCGAGTACTGGCCCATGCAAGCGCTCGGCCTGCTGATCTCGCTGGCGATCACCGGTCTGCTGCTGAGCGCGCTGCACCGCGCCGGGCGCGATCCGCGCTGGGCGGCGCTCTGGGCCTGGTGCCCGCTCGTGGCCACCGAGGCCGTGACCAACTCGCACATCGACGTGCTCGGCGCGCTGCTGCTCGTGCTGGCCACGATGGCGGCCGCCTCGAACCGGCGCTGGCTCGCCGGCATCGCGCTGGGCGCATCCATCGCCACCAAGCTCATCCCGGTGATCGGCGCGCCGGCGATCGCCCGACCGGGCTGGTGGCGCATCGCGCTCGCCGCGGTCGCGGTGTTCCTGCTCGTCTACATCCCCGCCGTCGTCAGCGACGGGCCCGGCGTGCTCGGCTACCTGCCGGGCTACCTCAGCGAGGAGGGGTACGAGTCGGGCGAGCGCTTCATCATGCTGAGCTGGCTGGCGCCCGGGCTCGGCGCCACCGTGCTCGCGGGAGCGCTGCTCGCGGTCGCGGCGGTGCTCGTCTGGCGCAAGACCGACCCTGCCGACCCGTGGCTGGGGCAGCTGATCCTGATCGGCGTCGTGCTGCTCGTGGTGACGCCGCGGTACTCCTGGTACGCGCTGCTGCTGCTGCCGATGATCGCGATGACGGGGCGATGGGAGTGGCTGCTCGTGCCGCTCGCGCTGACCGAGCGGCTGCTCTTCCCAGACGTCGCAGCGGCGCGCATCGCGGTCGTGCTGGCCATCGTCGGGGTGCTGATCGGCACCGTCCGAAGGGCCCAACCTGGATGGAACCTGCGTGTGCTCGAGGAGATCCGGCACCCTCTGCGGCGCCCCATCCGAGCGGATAAATCCCGGTCAGAGGCCCATTCGGGCTGATCCGATGGCCGCGGCGACGAGCGGATGAGCGAACGGATTCGCAAGATCGCGCAATCCGATCCCGCGGGGTGAGCGAACTCCCCATTGTCCGCAAGTCACCGCACACAGAGGATCACGACCATGCGCAAGATCTACAAGTCCACCATCGGCATCGCCGCCGCCGCAGTGCTCATCGGCAGCCTCGCTGCCTGCTCGACTCCCGCTGAGGAGGAGGCGCCCTCGACGGACAACTCCCCCAGCGCCGAGGCCCCCGCGGCCGACCCGGAGCCCTTGGCTTCGATCCCCTCGCTCGCGGGCGTCGACACCCAGGTCACCCTGGACGCCGGCTTCGTCGAGGCGCTCACCACGCTCGGCCTGACCCCGGGCGTGCTCGGCGGCGCCACCCTGACGGACGGCGTGCTCGCCTTCCCGATCACCGGCGGCAACGTCGACTACTACGACCCGGCCGAGGACTACCGTCCGTACGTGCAGGGTGAGATCGACCACGAGGGCTCGGGCATCTCGCTCACCGCCGGCGACACCGTCGTCGAGCTGACCGACTTCGTCATCGACCCGGGCACCTCGCGTCTGACGGGCACCGTCACCGCCAACGGCGAGCTCGTCGGCGAGGACGTGTTCATCTTCAACCTCGACGGTTCCACGCTGAACCCGCTGGAGGAGGACGCTGACGGAAACGCCGTGCTCGAGGGCACGACGGTCCTCATCAGCGAGGACGCCGCTCCCCTGCTGAACAGCACCTTCGGCACCGACGCCGTCACCGACCAGCTGGTCGTCGGCATCGCCAAGATCACCGCGGCTGCCGCGTCCTGATCACCCCGGCGATCACAGCATCGCCACCACTGAGGGCCCGTCGCGCATCGCGCGGCGGGCCTTCAGCCTGTATCCACCGGTTGTTGCATCCGTGCCGTCAGACTCGGCGCGTCCCGAGGAGGGCCCCGTGACCAGCACCATCGCGCGCCGCCCGCTGATCGGTCGTCGCAGCGCACTGCTGCGCTGGGCGCCCGCGCTCGTGGGAGCGTTCGCCGCCACCGCATCGCTCGTCGGCGCCACGGTGCCCTCGGTCTGGTACGACGAGGCGGCCACCGTTACCGCTGCGACGCGCGGCTGGAACGGCCTCTGGGCCATGGTCGCGAACGTCGACGCCGTGCACGCCGCCTACTACCTGCTCATGCACGGCCTGTTCGAGCTGGTCGGCTACTCGCCGCTCGCGCTGCGCCTGCCCAGCGCCCTCGCCGTCGGCGGCACCGCCGCCCTGCTCGTGCTCCTCGGCCGCCGGATCGGCGGCCATCGCCTCGGCCTGCTGGCCGGCATCGTCTTCGCCGTGCTGCCGCGCACGCTGTGGATGGGCGCCGAGGGCCGCTCCTACGCCATCGCCGCCCTGCTCGTCACCGCCAGCACGCTCGTGCTGCTCATCGCCCGAGAGAGCCCGCGCCGCCGCTGGTGGATCGGCTACGCCGGCCTCGCCGCGCTCTCGATGGTGGTCTTCGTCTACTCGGCGCTGGTGCTGCTGGCCCACGCCCTCGCGGTGCTCGCGGGCCCTCGCGGCCCGGCGGGAACGGCCTCCCGCCGCCGCTTCGCGCTCGTCGCCTCGGGCGCCCTGCTCGCCGTCGCCCCGCTCGCGCTCGTCATCGTGCAGCAGCGCGGCCAGGTCGCCTGGCTGCCGCGCATCGACGAGGGCACCCTGCAGGCCGTGCTCGTGCAGCAGTGG
The DNA here is from genome assembly GCA_029959365.1 of Microbacteriaceae bacterium PS02343. Classification (GTDB taxonomy): domain Bacteria; phylum Actinomycetota; class Actinomycetes; order Actinomycetales; family Microbacteriaceae; genus Arenivirga. Next base: position 41,711 of record JASCOA010000005.1, read on the forward strand.
TTCGGCGGCGACCGCTTCTCCTGGCCGAGCGGGCCGGTCGACCTGATCGCCGCATCCGCTGGCTGGGCCCTGCTGATCGTCGGGCTCGTCGCGCTGCTGCGTCGAGGCGGCGGCTCGGGGCCGCTGATGCTCGCGCTCGTGGCGCTGCCCACCGCCGCACTGCTCGCGGCCACCGCCTTCGTGCTGCCGCTCTACAGCCCCCGATACCTCACGATGAGCCTGCCCTTCGTTGCGCTGGCGATCGGCGCCGGCATCGCGGCTCTGCCGGGAGGCCGCCGGCGCTGGCTCGCGCTGGCGCTGCTCGTCGCCATCGGCGCCGGCTCGCTCACCGCGCAGCGCGACCCCGAGGCGAAGGAGGGCACCGCCTGGCCCGAGGTCGCCGCCTGGATCACCGCCGATCGAGCGGATGCGGGCGAGACCGCCGTCGTCTACGGCCACCTGCGCTTCCACGGCCGGGCGACCGCCGAGGTGATCGCCACGGCGTACCCCGAGGCCTTCGCCGGCATGACGGATGCGACCCTCGCGCGCAGCGCCGCGGACGCGGGCACGCTGTGGGCCGAGCGCACCCCGATCGCCGACTCCTCCGCGAGCCTCGGCGGCGCGCAGCGCACCTACCTCATCGGCAGCGAGGTGCAGCACGACCTCGAGGACCAGGCGCTCGTCATCGACCGGGCGGGCTTCACCGAGATCGAGCGCGTGCGCATCGGCCACGTCGTGATCGTGCGCTTCGACCGGGGCTGAGGACCGGGGTTCGCGGTCAGCGCGGTCGTGCGGTCAGCGCGGTCGTGCGGTCAGCGCGGTCGTGCGGTCAGCGCGGTCAGCGCGGTCAGCGCGGTCAGCGCTCGAAGCGGCGCACCACGACCCGGCCGCCCTCGAGCGCGGCCGTCTGCTCCCAGCCCTGCTCCGTCAGCCGCGCCAGCACGCTTTCGAGCTCACCCGGCTGCTCGGCGCCGAGCAGGTAGACCCGGTCGACGTCGCCGAGGCTCGAAGGGCCCTGGTCCAGCGGCACCCGCTCGTCCCACAGCCACGCGGTCTCGGCCGCCGAGCGCTGGAAGGTCGCATCCTCGAGACCCGCGAAGGCTTCGGGGTACGCCGTGGCGATCACGTCGGTGCGGAACCCGGCCGGGTAGTCGAGGCGGCCGTGCAGCACCGCGGCCGGCGCATCCGCTCGGTCCTCGGCGATCCAGGCCGCAGCCCGCGACCAGGGGGAGGCATGCGGCGCCGCGACGTTCGCCACCAGAGCGCCGAGGCCGAGCGCGAGCACGACCGCGACCGCGGCGACGCGCAGCGGACGGCGCGGCAGCGCGGCGATGCCGGCGGCGATGGCCAGCGCCACGAAGGGCAGGCAGAACGTGAGGTAGCGGCCGGTGTAGAGCGGGGTGCGCAGCGAGGCCAGCAGCACCAGCGCGGTGGGCAGCACGAGCAGCGGCAGCAGCAGCGCCGCCGAGCCGTCGCGCCGGCGCAGCAGCACGACCGCACCGCACAGCAGTGCGGCCGCCAGCAGCACGGCGGTCCAGCGCGCGGCCTCCGGCACCGGCCAGGAGAAGCCCCCGCCGAACCACTGGCCCGCGAGCACCTCGCCGAAGGTGCCCGGGTTGATCGGCGGCAGCCAGGAGAGCTGCCCGCGCTGGCGCACGGCGAGCAGCGCGAGCGGCGAGACCGCGACCGCTCCCGCCCCGGCCGCGACGATGAAGCGCAGACGACCGGCCGGATGCGCGCCCGGCCCCCGCAGCAGCACGAAGAGCGCGTGGCCGATCACCACGATCGCCGAGTAGGCGAAGAAGCCGACCGCCGCCGCTGCGATCGCCGCGTAGGCGATCCACCAGCGGCGGCTGCGCTGCTCGCGCGCGATGAGCAGCACGAGCGTGAGGGCCGTGACGGCGAGCGCCGCGAGCGCGAAGCCGCGGCCCTCGGCGCCGATCCAGAGCGTGCGCGGCAGGGCCAGGAAGACGAGCGCCGCGAGGACGCCGAACCGCAGCCCGCCGTCGCTCCGAGCGCTCAGCCGTGCGCCCAAGGGCACGAGCAGCGCGGTCGTCGCGCCGACCGCGATCGCGCTCGGCAGGCGCAGCGCGAAGGCGCTCACCCCGAGCACCTCGAGGCTCAGCCGGGAGACGGTGTAGTGCAGCGCGTGCACGGCGTCGACGACGCCGAGCAGCCGGGCGAAGTCGAACCAGCTGCGCGTGGCCGCCGAGATCGAGGCGGCCTCGTCGTACCAGAGGTCGTAGACCGTGCCCGCGATGAGCGCGAGCACGGTCGCGACGACGCCGAGGCTCAGCGCCCAGGCGGTCGCGGCGCGGGTCTCCGGCGCGCCGCGCAGTCGCGGCGCACCGGAGCCCTCAGCCCCTGAGGGGCGGGGCTCAGTCGGTGCCGGCGTCGAACGCGGCGCGGTTGTTCGCGGCGTCGAGCGCATCCGTCTCCTCGATGCCGGCGATCGCGGCGGCGCCGCCCTGCTCCAGGTCGCCGATGAGCTTCGCGGCGTCACCGGTGAGCAGGCCCTGCGCGGCGTACTGCTCGAGGCGGGTGCGGCTGTCGGCGATGTCGAGGTTGCGCATCGTGAGCTGGCCGATGCGCTCCTCCGGGCCGAACGCGGCCGAGCCGACGCGCTCCATCGAGAGCTTCTCGGGGTGGTAGCTCAGCGAGGGGCCCGAGGTGTCGAGGATCGAGTAGTCGTCGCCGCGGCGCAGCCGCAGCACGACCGTGCCGCTGACCGCCGACGAGACCCACTTGACGATCGACTCGCGCAGCATGAGCGACTGCGGGTCGAGCCAGCGGCCCTCGTACATGAGGCGGCCGAGGCGGCGGCCCTGCTCGTGGTAGGTCGCGAGGGTGTCCTCGTTGTGGATGGCGTTGACGAGGCGCTCGTAGGCGGTGTGCAGCAGCGCCATGCCCGGGGCCTCGTAGATGCCGCGGCTCTTGGCCTCGATGATGCGGTTCTCGATCTGGTCGCTGATGCCCAGGCCGTGACGGCCGCCGATGATGTTCGCCTCGGTGACCAGGGCGACCGCATCCGCGTACTCGACGCCGTTGAGCGCGACCGGCCGGCCGGCCTCGAAGGTGATCGAGACGTCCTCGGTCGCGATGGCGACGTCCTCGCGCCAGGGGGCGACGCCCATGATCGGCTCGACGATGGTGACACCGGTGTCGAGGAACTCGAGCTTCTTGGCCTCGTGGGTGGCGCCCCAGATGTTGGCGTCGGTCGAGTACGCCTTCTCGGCGGAGTCGCGGTAGGGGAAGCCGTGCGCGACGAGCCACTCGCTCATCTCGGTGCGGCCGCCGAGCTCGTTCACGAAGTCGGCGTCGAGCCAGGGCTTGTAGATGCGCAGGCTCGGGTTGGCCATGAGGCCGTAGCGGTAGAACCGCTCGATGTCGTTGCCCTTGTAGGTGGAGCCGTCGCCCCAGATGTCGACGCCGTCCTGCTTCATGGCCTGCACGAGCAGGGTGCCGGTGACGGCGCGGCCCAGCGGCGTGGTGTTGAAGTAGGTCTTGCCGCCCGAGCGGATGTGGAAGGCGCCGGTCTGCAGCGCGGCCAGGCCCTCCTCGACGAGCAGCTCGCGGCAGTCGACCAGGCGGGCGATCTCCGCGCCGTACTCGGTCGCGCGCGCGGGCACCGCGTCGATGTCGGGCTCGTCGGGCTGGCCGATGTTGGCGGTGTAGGTGCAGGGCACCGCGCCCTTGTCGCGCATCCAGGCGACGGCCACCGAGGTGTCGAGGCCGCCGGAGAAGGCGATGCCGACGCGCTCGCCGACGGGGAGGGAGGAGAGGACCTTGGACATGCTTCCACCTGGAGTGTTTCGTGCGGGGGCTGGATGATCGTGCCCCCGGTGGGGCTCGAACCCACGACCCGCGGATTAAAAGTCCGATGCTCTGCCAACTGAGCTACAGGGGCGACCGCCACCATCCTAGGCGGCGCGGGACGCGTGCGCCGTCGGGGGTCGGCCGTAGAGTCGTGCTCGTGACGACGACCGCCGCACCCCGGGTGCTCACCTTCTCCTCGGTGGCGTTCGTCGCGGTCTCCGCCGCGCACCTCGTGAGCCTCGTGCCGGGCACCCCCGAAGCGCTGAACCTGGCCACGAAGCCGGCCATCGTGCCGCTGCTCGCCTTCGCCGTCTTCGCCGCGATCCCGGGCCGCCGCCCGCCCGCGCTGCTGCTCGCGGCGCTGACCGCCTCCTTCGTCGGCGACCTGCTGCTCATGGTGCCGGGCACCGAGTGGTTCCTCGGCGGCGTCGCCGCGTTCCTCGTGGCCCAGGCGCTCCTGCTGGCGCTGCTGCTGCCCCGCACCGCGGGGCGTCCGCTCCTGCTGCCCGTCGTCGGCTACCTGGTCGTGTTCGCGGGCCTGCTCCTGCTGCTCGGCCCCGCCCTCGGCGGCCTGCTGCCCGTGCTCGCCGTCTACGGCGCGGTGCTCTGCGCGATGGGCGCCGTCGCCAGCCGCGGCGGCCTCGTGCTCGCACTCGGCGGCGCGAGCTTCGTGGTGTCGGATGCGCTGCTGGCCATCGCGAAGTTCCTGCCGGGATGGGACCAGCCGGTCGTGCACATCGTCACGATGGCCACCTACTGCGCGGCGCAGGCGCTCATCGCCTTCGGCGCGCTGCGGATCGACTGGCGTCGGGCCGGCGCTCCGCGCGCCGTGACCGCCGACGGCGCCGAGCACCACGGGCGGCACGCGCTGTGAGCCGATCCACCCGACGGCGCCGCGGCGCCGCGCTCCCCGCCGCGCTCGTGGGCGCGATCGCGCTCGTCGTGCTGCTCGCGACGCAGCTGGGCGGGATCGAGCTCGGGGGCCCCGCGGAGGCGCCGGCCGCATCCGATCCCGTCGCGATCGCCCCCGCCGAGCCGAGCGGCCGCACCGCCGTCGAGGCGCTCGCCGCACTCGAGGTGAAGGGTCCGGCGCCGGCGACGGGCTACGACCGCGAGGGCGGCTTCGGCACGGCCTGGCTCGACGTGGACCGCAACGGCTGCGGCACCCGCGACGACGTGCTCGCCCGCGACCTGACCGGCATCGACGCGCCGGGCGGCTGCCGGGTGCTCAGCGGCGAGCTGCTCGACCCGTACACGGGCGAGTCGATCGCCTTCGTGCGCGGTCAGGACACCTCGACGGCGGTGCAGATCGACCATCTCGTGGCGCTGCAGAACGCCTGGCGCACCGGCGCGCAGCAGCTCTCGCAGGAGGACCGGGTGGCGCTCGCCAACGATCCGCTCAACCTGCTGGCGGTCGACGGGCCGACGAACTCGGCGAAGGGCGCCCGCGACGCGGCCACCTGGCTGCCGCCGGCCAAGGGCATCCGCTGCGAGTACGTGGCCCGCCAGGTCTCGGTGAAGGCGGCCTACGGGCTCTGGGTCGTGCCGGCGGAGCGCGACGCGATCGCGCGCGTGCTCGAGGCGTGCCCCGAGCAGCCCGCGTACCGGTCGTCACTCGAGTACTGAGGCCCTGGCGGGCGGACGCTGCGGCCCGCGATGACTCAGGCGAGACCGGCGAAGAGCAGTGGCAGCATCACCGCGCCGAAGGCGATCACGATGAACAGCCAGCCGAACAGCACCAGGAAGCTGATGACGATGCCGGCCCAGGCGAAGCCGCGGCCGTCGGGCTCGCGGCGCAGGCCGACGATGCCGAGCACGAAGGCGGCGATCGGGGCGATGAAGGTCCAGCCGAAGAAGACCGAGGCGATCGCGACGATGAGGCTGGCGACGGAGAGGCCCCGACCCGGGGCGACGGTTGCGGTGTTCTGGCTCATGCCCACCACGTTAACGAGCGGATGCGGGGGCGCACCATGGTGCTGTCCCCCGCATCCGCTCGGTGGTCACCTGGCGGTGTAGCCCACGCCCCAGCTGGCGCTGAAGCGCTCGCCGGGCTCGAGCCACTGCAGGCCCTCGCCGGTGTTCAGCGCGTTCGGCGGCGCGGTCATCGGCTCGAGCGCGATCGCGAGCTCCGGGCCGTCGGCGGTCGGGAAGGTCTCGGTCGTGTAGGCCTGCAGCCAGCCGAAGACCTCGTCCTGCCAGAGGTCGAGCACGCCGTCGGGGCCGGCGACGGTGCTCACCGTGCGGCCGCCGTCGACCGCGAGGCCGCCGAAGGCGTCGTCGAGGCTCAGCTCGCCGAGGCCCTTGCCGGCGCGCAGGTCGTAGCCGCCGTCGACCGGCACGGTGCCCGTCGGGATGAGGCGCTCGTCGACGGCGTAGCGGATGTCCGCCGGCACGGTGACGACCAGCTCGGCCTTGGGCGTCGCGCCGAGCCGGAAGAACGGATGCGTGCCGAAGGCCACCGGGGCGCGCCCGGTCGACAGGTTGCGCGCCGTGTAGGTGACCGTGAGCCCCTCGTCGCCGAGCGCGTAGCGCGCCTCGATGTCGAGGGTGAACGGCCAGCCGTGCTGCGGGTGGATGCGGGCGACCAGCGAGATCGACGACTCGTCCTGGTCGATCACGCGGTACGGCTGGAAGCGCAGCAGGCCGTGCAGGGCGCTGCCGGTCTTCGGCTCGGTGATGTCGAGCTGCAGCGTCTCGCCCTCGTGGGTCCAGCGCGAGTCCTCGACCCGGTTCGGCCACGGCGCGAGCGTGATGCCCATGCCGGACGGCGGCTGCGACTCCTCGGGGAAGGTCTCGACGAGCTCGACGCCGTCGACGGCGAGGTGGCGCAGGCCCGCCGCGACCTCGGTGACGATCGCGCTCCAGCGGCGGCCGTCGGCGGCGGTGCGGGAGAGCAGGTACTGCTCGCCGGTGGCGGGGATCATAGGGGGCTCCTTCGACGCCTGGGCGCGGGGCTCCGCGCATCCGCCCCCAACGCTAGCGCCGACGCCGGGATGATGCGGAACTTTGCGTTCTGATCGATTTCGATCGTATGCTGCGCGGGTGACCACCACCGCTGCGGGCATCCGCATCACCGCCGACACGCTCGCCGACGGCCGCGACATCATCTACTTCGACGACGCCGGCAGCGCGCTGCCCGCCACGCGCTCCGCGGACGCCCGCGAGCTCGACCCCCGCCCCAGCACCGCGCACATGCGCCAGGACGTGCTGACCGGCGAGTGGATCACCGTCGCCGCCTCGCGCTCCAACCGCGCCCACCTGCCGCCGGCCGAGCTCGACCCGCTGGCCCCGCAGACCGCCAGCAACCCCAGCGAGGTGCCGAACGACTACGACGTGGTCGTCTTCGAGAACCGCTCGCCGTCCTTCGGGCCCGCGCACCACGCGATCGACGGCGTCGAGGGGATCGGCTTCGAGCGCTCGCTCGAATCGGTCGGCCGCTGCGAGGTCGTCTGCTTCTCCCCCGCGCACGACGGCAGCGTCGCGAACCTGCCGACCGCGCGCGTCCGCACCATCATCGAGGCCTGGGCGCATCGCACCGAGGCGCTCAGCGCGCTGCCCGGCGTGGCCCAGGTGTTCCCCTTCGAGAACCGCGGCCAGGCCATCGGCGTCACGCTGCACCACCCCCACGGGCAGATCTACGCCTACCCCTACGTGACCCCGCGCACGCAGCAGCTGCTGCGTTCCATCGAGCGGATCGGGCCGGACCTGTTCCAGCAGCTGCTCGAGCGGGAGCAGGCCTCCGAGCGCGTGCTCGTCCGCGGCGAGCACTTCACCGCCTTCGTGCCCTTCGCAGCGCGCTGGCCCCTCGAGATCCACCTGCTGCCGCACCGGCACGTGCCCGACCTCGCCGCGCTGAGCGACGAGGAGCGCGACGAGCTCGCCGAGCTCTACCCGCGGCTGCTGCGCGGCCTCGACGCGCTCTACCCCGACCCGACGCCGTACATCGCGGCCTGGCATCAGGCGCCGGTCGCGCACCGCGACACCGTGCGGCTGCACCTCGAGATCACGTCGCCGCGGCGCGCCGAGCACAAGCTCAAGTTCCTCGCCGGGTCCGAGGCCGCCATGGGCGCCTGGGTCGGCGACCTCGTGCCGGAGCAGACCGCCGCGCAGCTGCGCGCGGTGCTGTGATGCACGCCGCCGTGTCCGCTCGCCCGCTGGGCCGTCGACCGCTCGCATCCGCTCGTGGGTCGGTCTCCCGACCGCTCGCATCCGCTCGTCCCGCCTGGAGAACCGCATGACCGACACCACCGCCCGCGCCGTCGCCGGCTTCCGCGAGGCCTTCGACCAAGAGCCCGACGGCGTCTGGTCGGCGCCCGGCCGCGTCAACCTCATCGGCGAGCACACCGACTACAACGAGGGCTTCGTGCTGCCCTTCGCGATCGACCGGCGCACCGTCGCCGCCGTCGCGCTCAGCGACGACGGCCTGCTGCAGGCCGGCACCACCGCCGAGCCCGGGCTGCAGTCGCTGTCGATCGAGGGCATCGAGGTGCCGCTGCCCGAGTGGTCGGCCTACCCCTTCGGCGTGGCCTGGGCGCTCGGCGCGAAGAGCGGCGCCCGCATCTACCTCGACTCGGACGTGCCCGTCGGCGCCGGTCTCTCGTCGTCGGCCGCCGTCGAGTGCTCGGTCTCGACCGCGCTCGACGAGCTGTGGCAGCTCGGCCTCTCGAAGCCCGAGCTCGTGCTGCTCGGCCAGCGGGCCGAGAACGAGGCCGTCGGGGCGCCTACGGGCATCATGGACCAGTCGGCCTCGCTGCTCGGCGAGCGCGACTCGGCGGTGTTCCTCGACTGCCGCACGCAGCACGCCGAGGTGGTGCCGCTCGGTCTCGAGGCCGCGGGGCTCGAGGTGCTCGTGATCGACACGCGCGTGAAGCACTCGCACGCCACCGGCGGCTACCGCGAGCGCCGGGCCAGCTGCGAGCTCGGCGCCCGGCTGCTCGGTGTCGCCTCGCTGCGCGACGTCGCGGTCGCCGACCTGCCGCGCGCGCAGCAGCTGCTCGACGACGTGACCTTCCGCCGCGTGCGCCACATCGTCACCGAGAACGAGCGCGTGCTGCAGACCGTCGCCGCCCTGCGCGAGCGCGGCCCGCGCGCGATCGGCCCGCTGCTCGACGCGTCGCACGTGTCGATGCGCGACGACTTCGAGATCTCGGTGCCCGAGCTCGACCTCGCGGTCGAGATGGCGCGCGCCACCGGAGCGATCGGCGCGCGGATGACCGGCGGCGGCTTCGGCGGCGCGGCCATCGCGCTCGTGCCGAAGGAGCAGGTGGGCACCGTCATCGACGCCGTCACCAAGGCCTTCGCCCGCGACGGCTTCGAGACCCCGAACTGCTTCGCCGTGCGAGCGGATGCGGGGGCGCGCCGAGAGGCGTGAGAGCGTCCCCGGGCGCCGAGCGGCCAGAGGCTCGGCGCCCGGGGTCATCGGTCCGGCCGTGGGCCGGGCTCGCCGGGTCGCAGCGGTGCGAGACGTGGCGGGTGCGTGTGGGGCGCAGCCGCCACGACTCGCACCGCTGCGGCGTTCGGTGGGCTGGCGCAGACTGGGGCCATGAGCGCGCAGTGGGTGGTCGAGCAGCCGATCGAGACCGAGCGGCTGCGGCTGCGGCCGCACCGCATGAGCGACGTCGACGACCTGCTGCGGTTCCACTCGGACCCCGAGGTCGTGCGCTACCTGCCCTGGCCCGTGCGCGATCGCGCGGCCGTGCTCGAGACGCTGGCCGTGAAGGTCGGGCAGCGCCGGGCCGAGCGGCCCGGCGACTGGCTCGTGCTGGCGATCGAGCTGCGAGCGGATGCGCAGCACCCCGCCGCCGCGGACCGCGACCGGGTGATCGGCGAGGTGCTCATCAAGCGCGCCGGCGAGCACGAGCCGGCGGATGAGACGGAGCTCGGCTTCGCGATCGCCCGCGACGCCTGGGGCGGCGGGCTCGCGGGCGAGGCCGCGCGCGCGATGCTCGGGCTCGCGGCGGACTGGGGCCTGGACTCGGCGGTCGCGGTCGTCGCGCCCGGGAACGAGGGCTCGCGGCGGCTCGTCGCCAAGCTCGGCTTCGAGCCCGACGGCACGGTCGTGCGCCGCGGTGTCGACCTGCTGCGGTTCCGTCGGGAGCTGTAGCGGCGCATCCGCTCGCCGGGGGTGTCGGCGGCTGCAGCGGCGCATCCGCTCTCCCGCGCGCCCCGCGACCGTTCCGATCTGCAGGAGATCGGCGCCACGACGCGCCCCGAACGCTCGGGGCATGCGGAGTGCAGCGCCTGACGCGTCCCGGACTCCTTCAGACCGGAGGAGGTGCGGCGCCCGGTGCGCGGAACGATGCGAGCGGATGCCAGGAGCCGGGCGGCCGCAGCGTGCACGCACGACGGCCGCCGTCGGCCCGACCGGAGTATCCGCTGCGATCGGACCGGCGACGGCCGGCGCATCCGCTCGACGGGGACCGCCGAGCAGGGGTGCGGTGCGCGCGAGGACGGCACGCACCGGTCGGGGTGCGGTGCGCGCCGACCGCGGGCCGGCGCGCACCGGGTTCAGGCCGCGACGACCTCGGGCTGCGCGGCAGCGACCGGCGCGCTGCGGCGGGCGAAGGCCTTGAGCAGGATGACCAGACCGGCCGAGATGACGGCGCCGACGACGACCGAGAGCACGAACAGCGGGAAGTTGTTCATCGCGAAGAACACGAAGACGCCGCCGTGCGGAGCCTGCGACGTGACCCCGAAGCCCATGAGCATCGCGCCGGTGACGGCCGAGCCGACGATCGCGGCCGGGATGACGCGGAACACGTCGGCGACCGCGAACGGGATCGCGCCCTCGGAGATGAACGCCGCGCCGAGCAGCCATGCGGCCTTGCCGTTCTCGCGCTCCACACCGGTGAACAGGCGCGGCGCGACGGTGCTGGCGATGGCCATCGCGAGCGGAGCGACCATGCCGGCGCCCATCACGGCGGCCATGATGACCCACGGCGCCTGGTTGTCGATGGACCCGGCACCGAGACCGGCCACGGCGAAGGAGTACGCCACCTTGTTGACGGGGCCGCCGAGGTCGAACGCCATCATCGTGCCGAGGATGAGGCCGAGCAGGATCGCGCCGGTGCCGCTGAGGCCCGAGAGGAAGCCGTTGAGCAGGTTCGTGAGGCCGGCGATGGGACCGCCGAGCACCAGGAGCAGCAGGCCGGAGGCCACGATCGAGCCGAGCAGCGGGATGATGACCACCGGCATGAGACCGCGCAGCCAGCGCGGAACGTCGAGCTTGCCGAGCGCCCAGGCCGCGCCACCGGCGAGCAGTCCGCCGACGATGCCGCCGAGGAAGCCGGCGCCCATGGTCGCGGCGATCGCACCCGCCACGAAGCCGGGCGCGATGCCCGGGCGGTCCGCCATCGCGTAGGCGATGTAGCCGGCCAGTGCCGAGACGAGGAAGCCCATCGAGGCCCCGCCGATCGTGAACGCGACGGCGCCGAGGTAGTCGCCGAGGCCTTCCGGCGGCAGGTTCCAGAGCGAGTAGCCGAGCACGATGTCGACGTTGTCGTCGGTCACCGTGAAGCCGGCGAGCAGGAAGCCGAGCGCGATGAGCAGTCCGCCGCCCGCGACGAACGGGATCATGTAGCTCACGCCGGTGAGCAGCCAGCGCTTGACCGCGGCGCCCGGGCGCTCCTTCTGCGCGGGAGCGGATGCGGCAGCGCCCGCCGAGCCCGCCACGCGCGCCGCGTTCGGGTCGGTCGAGGCCTCCAGGGCCTGGCGGATGAGGCCGTCCGGGTCGTCGACGCCCCGCTTGACCGGGGCCTGCACGACGGGCTTGCCGGCGAAACGGCCGCGGTCGCGCACGTCGACGTCGACCGCGAAGACCACGGCCTCGGCGGCGGCGATGAGCGCGGGATCGAGGGGCTTGGTGCCCGAGGAGCCCTGCGTCTCGATGTGCACCTCGACGCCCGCGCGCTCGCCCGCGGCGACCAGCGCATCCGCCGCCATGTAGGTGTGCGCGATGCCGGTCGGGCAGGCGGTGACGCCCACGATGACGCGGCGGCCGGTCGGCGCGGCGGCAGCGGGCGCCTCGGCCGGAGTCTCGGGCGCGAGCGCCTCGTCGACGAGCGCCACGACGGCCTCGGGGGTCGCGGCCGAGCGCAGGCGCTCGACGTACTCGGGGTTCACGAGCGAGCGGGCGAGGCTCGACAGCAGCGCGAGGTGCGCCTGGTCGGCGCCGGCCGGCGCGGCGATGAGGAAGACGAGGTCGGCCGGGCCGTCGGCGCTGCCGAAGTCCACGGGGTTCGACAGCCGCGCGAAGGCGAGGGTCGGCTCGCTGACCGACTCGGAGCGGCAGTGCGGGATCGCGAGGCCGCCCGGCACGCCGGTGTCGGTGAGCTGCTCGCGCTTCCAGGCGTCGGCGAAGAGCGACTCGGTCTCGGTCGCGCGACCGGCCGCGACGACGCGGTCGGCGAGGGCGCGGATGACCGACTGGCGGTCGGCACCGAGATCGGCGTCGACGACGACCAGCGCGGGGGTGATGATGGCGGACATGGGCCTTACCCTTCGGACGGCTCGGCGGCGGTGACCGGGAGCGGTGTTGTGGTGACGAGCGACGGATCGACCTGCTCGATCGTGGGGATCTCGGAGCCGGGCAGCGACACCGCTGCGGCTCCGTAGGCGACCGCCCAGGCGAGGCGGTCGGGTTCGGGGAGATCGCGCTCGGCGGCGATCAGGTAGCCGGAGAGGGCGCTGTCGCCCGCCCCGACGGTGGAGCGCACGGCGACCGGCGGATGCACGCCCCGCCAGCTGCCGGCGCGGGTCACGAGCACCGCGCCGCCGCCGCCGAGCGTGAGCAGCACGGCGCCGAGGCCGGCGTGGTCGTCGAGCAGGCGGCGAGCGGCGAGCGCGGCGGCTGCGGGGTCGGCCTCGAGGGCGTCCCCCTCCGCAGCGTCGCCCAGCAGCTCGGCCAGCTCGTGGGCGTTGGGCTTGACCAGGTCGACCCGCGCATCCGCTCGCACGATCGCGGCCAGCGGAGCGCCCGCGGTGTCGACCGCGATGCGCACGCCGGGCCGGGCCGCGCGCAGCCGCGCGACGATCTGCGCGTAGAGGGAGGGGTCGCTGCCGGCGGGCAGCGAGCCGGCCAGCACGACCCAGTGGGCGCGCCGCTCGGCGAGCAGCGCGTCGATGAGCAGCTCCTCGACCGCGAGGTCGAGGCGCTCCCCCGCCGCGTTGAGCTTCGTCGTCGTGCCGCCCGGCTCGGTGAGCGTGAGGTTGATGCGCACCGGAGCGGATGAGGGCACCGCGTGCACCCGCATCGGCGCGCCCGCGAGCAGCTGCACGAAGGGGTCGTGCGGCGGGGCCGGCAGGATCGCGACGGCCTCGAGCCCCGCGCCGCCGACCGCACGGGCGACGTTGACGCCCTTGCCGCCGGCCTGGTCGCCGAGGCGGCGGTAGCCGCGCACGCCGCCGCGCTCGAGCTCGCCCTGGACCGCGAGCTCGCGGTCGATGGAGGGGTTGAGGGTGAGGGTGATGATCATGCGAGCCGGACCTCCGTGCCGGCGTCGTCGAGCGCGGAGGCGAGCCGCCGGTCCGGCTCAAGGTCCGTGATGAGCACGTCGACGCGCTCGAGCTTCGCGAAGCGGTGCACCGCGATGCGGCCGAGCTTGCTGCCGTCCGCGAGCATCGCCGTGCGGGCGCCGGAGCGCACCATCGCGGTCTTCACGGCGGCCTCGTGCACATCGGGGGTCGAGCCGCCGAACTCGGCGTCGAGTCCGTTGGCGCCGAGCAGCACGAGGTCGGCGCGCAGCTCGTCGAGCGCGGCGATCGTCTGCGGGCCGACGCAGGCGCCGGTGGTGCTGCGCAGCCGCCCGGGCAGCAGCGCCACCTCGATGGCCGGGTTGCGGTAGATGCGGGCGGCCAGCTCGGGGGCGTTGGTGATCACCACGAGTCGCTCGGCGCTGCGGCGGCGCGGCAGCTCGGCGAGGGCGTCGGCCATGGCGCCGGTCGTGGAGCCCGCGTCGATGATCACGCTGCCGGGCTGCTCCTCGTGCAGCAGCTCGAGGGCGCGGGTGGCGATGCGCTGCTTCTCGGCCTCGTGCAGGGTGCGCCGCTCGTCCATCGTGAGCTCGCCGGCGCGCAGCGGGGCGGGCGGCACGGCGCCGCCGTGCACGCGGCGCAGGCGGCCGAGCGACTCGAGCTTGCCGAGGTCGCGGCGGATGGTCTCCTGCGTGACCCCGAGGTCCTCCGCGACGGCGGTCACCACGACGCGACCCGCGCGCTCGAGGCGCGCGAGGATGCGGCGCTGGCGCTCCGTTGCGTACATGGCGGTCCTCCTCGACGACGGCATCATGCTGCCACCGGAATCGGACGAAGTCAACATAAGCAAAAGCAAACGGGCGAAAAGCCACATCCGTCGCCGGGCGGATGCGGCGGGGCGGCGCGGCACGGGCCGGCGGGACTCGGGCGCAGCACGAGCCGGCGGGACTCGGGCCGGCGCGGCTCGAGGCGGCGCGGCTCGAGGCGGCGGGACCCGAGGCGGCGGGACTCGAAACGGCGCAGCACGGCCGGCGCGGCCTCCCAATCGCTCGCGGCGGCGCCCTCAGCTCAGCGCTGCGGCCAGCTCCACGGCGGGTGCTCGAGCGGCAGCATGCCCTCGATCGCGGTGTCGCCGACGCCGCTCAGCTCGACCCGGCGACCGTGCTCGCCGAGTCGGCGGGAGAGCTCGGCGCTGTGCGTGATGACGAGCACCTGGGTGCGCTCGCTCGCGCGCCGGATCAGGCCTGCGAGCGCCGGCACCAGGTCGACGTGCAGCGCCGCCTCGGGCTCGTTGAGCACCAGCAGCCGCGGCGGCCTCGGCGAGAGCAGTGCGGCGACGAGCAGCAGGTAGCGCAGCGTGCCGTCGCTGAGCTCGTGCGCCAGCAGCGGCCGGAGCAGGTCGCCCTGCAGCAGCCCCACCGTGAAGCGCCCCGGTTCGGTGCCGACCTCGAGCCGGGCGCCTGGGAAGGCCTCGGCGATCGCCGCGTCGAGCTCGCCGCCGGAGCCCTGGTGCCGGATCGTCGCCAGCACGCTCGGCAGATCGCCGCCGTCGTCGGCGAGCACGGGCGAGAACGTGCCGGTGTGCGGTCGGCGGGCCGGGGCATCCGCATCGGTGCGGAAGGTCTCGTGGAAGCGCCAGGCGCGGATCTGCTCGCGCAGCAGCACGATCTCCGGACTGAGGCGCGGGTCGGCCAGCTGGGCCAGGATGGAGTCGTTCTGATCGAGGGGCACGGCGACCGGCTCCCATCCGCTCTCCCCGCGCACCTCGGCGAAGGTGCCGCGGCGGCGCGCGAGCGACGTGGCGGGCCGCAGGATCTCGCCCGCCCAGACCGCCTCCGCCTTGACCACCGGGTCGGAGTGGAACGGCCCCATGCCGTTCGTGTGCAGCCCGAAGTCGACCGCGTAGGAGAAGTCGTCGTCGCTGAAGCCGAGCTTGAGCGCGACCGGCTCGACGGCGCTGCCGTGACGGCGCTTGCCGGCCCAGAGCACCGAGGCGAGCCCGCCCTCCGCGGCGAGCGCGGCGCCGGCCCGGTTGTGGGCGGTCTCGGCCAGCAGCCGCAGCGCCCGGTACAGGTTCGTCTTGCCCGAGCCGTTCGGACCGGTCACGACCGTGAGGGCGTCCAGGTCGAGCACCATCGAGCGGATGGAGCGGTAGTGCTCGACCGCGATGCGGCGGATCATGCGGTTCCTCTCGGTCGGGCCGGGCGCGCGGTCGTGTCCGAGGTTAGCGAGCGCCCCCGACAGTCCGCCTCCCCGGGTGGCCGCCTCCCCGCGTGGCCGCCTCTCGACCCGGCCGCCCGGCCTCGGTCCGCCAGGGCGCCCGCGCCATCCACGACCCTTCCCGTCATCCCGCGACCGCGCCCGCTCCCGCTGCTCCCGCCGCTCCCGCCGCTCCCGCTGCTCCCGCTGCTCCCGCTGCTCCCGCTGCTCCCGCGAGCGGCCAGTAGTCGCGGGTGTCCGCTTCTCGCACGCCCCACTACTGACCGTTCGCGGCGGCAGATCGCGAGCGCCCGACGACGCCCCGCATCCGTCCCGCCCTCCGAGGGATGCGGCGGCTCAGGCCAGGCGCGAGGCCGTGTCCACGACGTTCTTGAGCAGCAGCGCGCGGGTCATCGGGCCCACGCCGCCGGGGTTCGGCGAGATCCAGCTCGCGACCTCGGCGACGGCGGGGTCGACGTCGCCGGCGATGCGCGACTTGCCCGTCTCCGGGTCGGTCACGCGGCTGACGCCCACATCGAGCACGATCGCGCCCGGCTTGACGTTCTCCGGCGTCACGAGCGAGGGCACGCCCGCGGCCGCGACGATCACGTCGGCGCGGCGCAGGTGCGCGTCGAGGTCGACGGTGCCCGTGTGGGTGAGCGTGACGGTCGCGTTGAACTCCTTGCGGGTCAGCAGCGAGCCGATGGCGCGGCCGACGGTGACGCCGCGGCCCACGACCACCACGTCCTTGCCCTGCCACGAGATGCCGTGCCGCTCGACGAGCTCGATCACGCCGCGCGGGGTGCACGGCAGCGGGGTGTCGATCGGCTGGTTCACGCGCAGCACCAGGCGCCCGAGGTTGGTCGGGTGCAGGCCGTCGGCGTCCTTCTCCGGCGCGATGCGCTCGAGCACCGCGTCGGTGTCGATGTGCTTCGGCAGCGGCAGCTGCACGATGTAGCCGGTGCAGGCCGGGTCGGCGTTGAGCTCGTCGATCACGGCGAAGAGCTCGTCCTGGCCGATGTCCTCCGGCAGGTCGCGGCGGATGGACTCGATGCCCACCTCCGCGCAGTCCTTGTGCTTGCCGGCGACGTACCACTGCGAACCGGGGTCCGAGCCGACGAGCACCGTGCCGAGGCCCGGCACGATGCCGCGCTCGCGCAGCTCGGCCACCCGCACGGTCAGCTCGGCCTTGATGGCCTTCGCCGTGGCGGTGCCGTCGAGGATCCGCGCCGTCATCAGGCGGCGTGCCCGGACGGGTTCAGGCCCGCGTAGAGCGGGAACGCGTCGGCGAGGGTCGCGACGCGGGCGCGCAGGGCCGGCAGGTCGGCGCCGGGCTGCAGCGCGAGCGCGATGATGTCGGCGACCTCGGTGAACTCGACGTCGCCGAAGCCGCGGGTCGCGAGCGCGGGCGTGCCGATGCGCAGGCCGGAGGTGACCATCGGGGGGCGCGGGTCGTTCGGCACCGAGTTCTTGTTCACGGTGATGCCGACCTCGTGCAGCACGTTCTCGGCGTCCTGACCGGTCAGCTCCGAGTCGCGCAGGTCGACGAGCACGAGGTGCACGTCGGTGCCGCCCGAGCGCACCGTGATCTTGGCGTCGGCGACGTCCTGCTGCGCGAGGCGCTCGGCGAGGATCGAGGCGCCGCGCAGGGTGCGCTCCTGGCGCTCCTTGAACTCGGGGCTCGCGGCGATCTTGAACGCGGTCGCCTTGGCAGCGATCACGTGCATGAGCGGGCCGCCCTGCTGGCCGGGGAAGACGGCCGAGTTGATCTTCTTCGCCAGGTCGGCGTCGTTGGTGAGGATGAAGCCGGAGCGCGGGCCGCCGATGGTCTTGTGCACCGTCGAGGAGACGACGTGCGCGTGCGGGATCGGGCTCGGGTGCACGCCCGCGGCGACGAGGCCCGCGAAGTGGGCCATGTCGACCCAGAGCAGCGCGCCGACCTCGTCGGCGATCGCGCGGAACGCGGCGAAGTCGAGCTGGCGCGGGTAGGCCGACCAGCCGGCGATGATCACCTTGGGCTGGTGCTCGATGGCGAGGCGGCGCACCTCGTCCATGTCCACGATCGAGGTCTCGGCGTCGACGCCGTAGGCGACGATGTCGTAGAGGCGGCCCGAGAAGTTGATCTTCATGCCGTGCGTGAGGTGGCCGCCGTGGTCGAGCGAGAGGCCGAGCAGCGTGTCGCCGGGGCGGGCGATCGCGTGCAGCACGGCCGCGTTGGCGCTGGCGCCCGAGTGCGGCTGCACGTTGGCGAACTCGGCGCCGAACAGGCTCTTGGCCCGCTCGATGGCCAGCTCCTCGGCCACGTCGACGACCTCGCAGCCGCCGTAGTAGCGGCGGCCCGGGTAGCCCTCGGCGTACTTGTTGGTGAGCACGGAGCCCTGGCTCTCGAGCACGGCGCGCGGCACGAAGTTCTCGCTCGCGATCATCTCGAGGAAGCTCTGCTGGCGCTCGAGCTCGGCCTGCAGCACGGCGGCGATCTCGGGGTCGACCTCGGCGAGGGGCGCGGTGAACGATGCGGGCTGGGGGGACGTGGACACGGTGTCTCCTTCGGGGGTGAACATCGGCTCGTCGGGCGCGTGGGATCGCGGTTCCGACGGGGGCCCAGGCGTGCGGTCCCTGCCGAGTTCATCGCTCCCCGATGGTTGCCCATCTGAACGCCAGTCGCGATGAGCCGATGCTACACGCAGCGGGCGAGCGGAACGAGAGCGGGCGACCGTCACCAGAGCGGATGCGCCTCTCGCGCGGTCAGGAGATGCGGTCGGCCTCGTCCTCGGCGGCGCGCTGCGCGGCCCGGTCGGCGCCCGCATCCGCCTCGGCCTCAGCACCGCCGCGGTCGGAGGAGTCGCGCTCGCGGGCCTCGATCGCCTCGATCCGCTCGGCCAGCTCGTCGACCATCAGCTGGTCCTTCGGGAAGGCCTTGGCCCGGTACGCCGCACGTCCCACCATGTGAGCGGCGACCGGCGAGGTGAGCACCTGGAAGCCGACGACGAGCACGAGGCTGGTGATGACCGCCGGGGTCGGGTGCTGCAGGCCGACGGCGATGAGGATCGAGAAGAGGCCGAGGTTCTGCGGCTTCGTGGCGGCGTGCATGCGCGAGAGCACGTCGGGGAAGCGCAGGATGCCCACGCCGGCGGCCACGGCGAGCAGGCCGCCGAGCAGGATGAGGGCCAGCGAGATCACGTCGCGCACGTTGTCGATCGTCTCCATCAGCGATCCCCCTTGCCGCCGCTGGTCGCGATGAAGCGCGAGACGCTCACCGAGCCGAGCACGCTGAAGAGCACGAGCACGATGAGCACCGGCAGGGTCTCGGTGTGCGCGTTGACGACCATCTCGACGCCGAGGCCGCACATGAGCGTGCCGAGCAGCATGTCGGTGGCGACGACGCGGTCGAGCACGGTCGGGCCCTTGATGATGCGCCAGACGGCGCAGGCGGCGGCGATGCTGAGCAGCACCCCGGCGATGAGGATCACGATGTCCATCAGGCGTCCTTCCCGGCGCCGCGGCCGGAGCCGGCGGCGCGGCGAGCCGCCCGCTCGGCGCGCACGATGCGCACCTCCTCGGGCGATCCGAGCGCGAGCACGATGGCCTCCTCGGTGTCGAGCACGCCCCGTCGCACCTTCTCGAGGGCCTCGGGCGTGGCGGTGTTGAGCGTGTGCAGGTAGAGCCGGCCCTCCTCGCGGTCGGCCTCGACGATGATCGAGCCGGGGATGAGCGAGACCGCCTGGCCCGTCCACGTGAGGATGAGGTCGCTGGTGGTGTGCAGCGGCACCGCGATGATCGCGTTGCGCGGCGTGGACCGCCAGTCGAACGCCTGCCAGGCGACCTGCAGCGAGGCGCCGAACATCTGCGCGGCCTGGCGGACGAGGAACCAGACGAGCCGCGGCAGGTTCACCCGGCCGCCGAGCTCGACGGCCGGCAGGTGGAAGACGCGCACGACGAGCACGGCGAGCACGATGCCGCCGATGATGCTGAGCCAGCTGATCGTGTCCCAGAGCAGCACCCAGACGACGATGAGCAGCAGGAGCAGCGGCAGCTGGCGCCAGACGTTGGCGCGCTTGCCGCGGCGCTGCGCGCCGGAGTCCTTCGGCGCGTGCTGCGGCGCGGCGCCGGCGTGGGCCTCGGCGCTGCGCGCGGAGACGTCGTGACCGTCGGTCATCGTGCACCTCCCAGCACGGCGTCGATGTAGGTGGAGGGGTCCATCACGTTGCGGGCCGCCTCTGCCGAGATGTCGAGCAGCGGACCGGCGAGCACGGTGAGGGCGACCGAGAGCACGACCATCACCGCGGTGGCCGCGATCATGATGCGCGGGGTGGTGCGCACGCTCGTGCCGCCGGAGTCGTCCGGGTCCTCGGCGAGAGCGCTGACCAGCCGCGACTGGTGGCCGCTCTCCATCTCCTCGCGCGAGCGCCAGAACGCGAGGTTCCAGACCCGCACCAGGGCGTAGAGGGTGAGCAGGCTCGTGGCCGCGCCGGCCGCGATCGTGACGTAGGCGAGCGGCGTGCCGAGGTCGACGCCCGCGGCGAAGAGGCCGACCTTGCCGAGGAAGCCCGAGAAGGGCGGGATGCCGCCGAGGTTGAGCGCCGGGATGAAGAAGAGCAGGGCGAGCACCGGGAACGCCTTGAGCAGTCCGGCGAGGCGCGTGATCGAGGTGGCCCCGCCCATCCGCTCGATCAGCCCGACCACCAGGAAGAGCGTGGTCTGCACGGTGATGTGGTGCACGACGTAGTAGATCGTGGCCGTCATGGCCTGCTCGGTGCCGATGGCGATGCCGAAGATCATGTAGCCGATGTGGCTGACCAGCGTGAACGAGAGCAGCCGCTTGATGTCGGCCTGCGCGACGGCGCCCGCGATGCCCACGAGCAGCGTCAGCACCGCCAGCACCATCAGGAAGTCCTCGAGCACGTCGCCCGGGAACAGCACCGTCTCGGTGCGGATGATCGCGTAGACGCCCACCTTGGTGAGCAGACCGGCGAACACCGCGGTGACCGGCGCGGGCGCGGTCGGGTACGAGTCGGGCAGCCAGAACGACACCGGGAACACCGCCGCCTTGATGCCGAAGGCGATGAGCAGCATGAGGTGCAGCAGCAGCTGCACGTCGTCGGGCAGGTCGGCGACCCGCTCGGCGATGTGCGCGATCGTGACGGTGCCGGTGGCGCCGTAGACGAGCGCGATGGCGGCGAGGAAGAAGACCGAGCTGACCAGGCTGACGATGATGTACGTGACGCCGGCGCGGATGCGCGCGCCCGTGCCGCCGAGCGTCAGCAGCACGTAGCTGGCCGCCAGCAGCACCTCGAAGCCGACGAACATGTTGAACAGGTCGCCCGCGACGAAGGCGTTGAAGAGGCCAGTCGCGAGGATCATGTAGGTCGGGTGGAAGATCGACACGGGGGTGTCGCGGTGCTCGTCGGCGAGGCCCTGGCCCACGGCGAAGATGAGCACGCCGAGCAGCACGACCGCCGAGACGAGCACCATGAGCGCCGAGAGGCGGTCGGCGACCAGCACGATGCCGATGGGGGTGTCCCAGCCGCCGACCCGCACGACGGCGGTGCCCTCCTCGCCCACGCGGGCGAGGAGCACGCCGGCGATGACGGCGACGGCCGTGAGCACGACGGTGCTGACGAGCACCTGCAGCTTGGTGTTGCGGCCGAGCACGAGGGTCAGTGCGGCGCCGAGCAGCGGCAGGCCGACGACCAGGGGCACGAGGTTGGCGCTCATCGCTGCACCCCTCTCTGGTCGATGTCGGACGGCCCGTCGGCGCGCGCGCCGGGGGCCTCGTCGGTGTCGTCCCGCTCGCCCTCCGCCTGCTCCTCCTGGATGGCGTCGGCGTCGGCCGTGGTCTCCTCGAAGACGATGTCGGCGTCCTCGACCTGCTCGGGCAGGTCGTCGCCGTCGTCGACGACGTCGCCCTCATCCGGTTGCGCGCCCTTCGCCTCGGTCCGGGCGAGCCACCAGGCGCGGTAGATGAGCGCGAGCAGGAAGGCGGTGATGCCCATGTTGATGACGATGGCGGTGAGGATGAGCGCCTGCGGCAGCGGGTCGCTCATGTCCTCGGCGCTGCGGCCGTCCTGCCAGAACGCGGCGGCTCCGGCGCGGCCGGACATGATCAGCAGCAGGATGTTCGTCGCGTTGCCGACCAGCACGAAGCCGATGACGATGCGGGTGATGCTGCGCTCGAGCATCACGTAGACGCCGGCGGCGTACATGACGGCCATGAGCAGCACGAGCACGAGGGAGGCGTTCATCGAGCACCTCCATCGGTCGCGACCTCGTCGGCCTCGGTGTCGGTCTCGAGACCGGTCGGGCGGGTCTCGCGCTGCAGGTCGGCCGCGATCTCGGCATGCCGGTCGACCTCGCCGCCGAGGCTGCGCAGCACGTCGAGCACGAGACCGACGACCACCAGGTAGACGCCGATGTCGAAGAACATCGAGGTGGTCAGCGAGACGTAGCCCAGCACGGGCAGCTCGGCGGCCCAGTAGGTGGACTCGAGCGCCTCCTGGCCGAAGAGCAGCGGCACGAGGGCGGTGCCGACGGCGAGGATGAGACCGAGGCCCAGCACCTTGCCCGCGTCGACGGGCAGCGCCTCGCCGAGCTCGTAGCGCCCGCCCGCGAGGTAGCGCGCCACGAGCGCCAGGCCCGCGAGCAGGCCGCCGGCGAAGCCGCCGCCCGGGTCGTTGTGCCCGGCGAGCAGCAGGTAGAGCGAGACGAGGATCGCGGGGTGGAACAGCAGCCGCACGACGACCTCGACCATGATCGAGCGGTTCTCGGCGGAGAGCGTACGACCGGCGACGAGCCAGGTCTGCTGGGTGCCGCCCTCGGTGCGGCTCGGCTCGCTGCCGACCTTGCGGCGCGACGACCAGCTGCGGCGCTCGCGGATGCCCGCGAGGCGCGGAGCGGAGCCCGCGCGGCCGTCGAGGAACAGCAGGCTGGCGATGCCGGTCGCGACGACGACGAGCACGCTGACCTCGAGCATGGTGTCCCAGGCGCGGATGTCGACGAGCAGCACGTTGACGACGTTGCGGCCGTGCCCCTCCTCGTACGCGAGCTCGGGCATGGCGAGCGAGATCGGGTCGGCGCTGCGGGCGCCGAGTGCGACGACGCCGACGATCGCCATGACGACGCCGACGAGGATCGCGATGATCAGCCGCACGGTGCGGTGCGAGGGCTTGTTGCGCTGCGCGATCCTCTTCGGCAGGCGGCGGAAGACGAGCACGAAGACCACGAGGGTGAGCGTCTCGACGAGCGCCTGGGTGAGGGCGAGATCCGGGGCGCCGTGCATCGCGAAGAGTGCGACCATGCCGTACCCGGTCACGCCGGCGAGCAGCACCGCGGTCATGCGGTGCGTGGCGCGCGCCGCGGCGATCGCCGCGGTGGCCATCAGGACGGCGATGACCGCCTGGGTCGGGTGGTCCCACAGCTCGATGCTCTCGGGCCAGCTGCGGTTGAACACGAGCGCGCCGCCGATGAGCACGATGACGCAGACCAGGATCGTGCCGAGGTAGCCGGGCAGACCCGCGCGCTGACCGAAGGCCGCGATCCAGGCCGAGCCGTGGTCGATGCCGCGGGTGGTCGCCCAGTAGGCGCGCGCCGCATCCGGCCGCAACGGCAGCTCGTGCACACCGCTCTGCAGCTTCGCCACCTTCTTCTTGGCGAGGAAGAGCAGGGCGCCGAGCGCGAGCACGCCGGCCGAGATGAACAGCGCCGGCTCGAGGCCGTGCCAGAGCGCCAGGTGGTAGTGCACCTCGCCGATCGCCGCGCCGTGCACGGCGAGGACCGGGTCGAGCGCGCTGGCGGCGAGGCCCGTGCCGACGCTCGCGAGGGCGAGCACGGCGGGTGCGGCCAGGAACAGCGGCGAGGAGGCGTGGATGGGGGTGGGCTCGGCGTCGGGGCGGGTGCGGAACGCGCCCCAGAGGAAGCGGGCGGTGTAGCCGACCGTGAGCACGGAGCCGAGCGCGGTGCCGACGAGGGCGATCCAGCCCCAGACGGTGCCGGCCTCGATGAGGGTGCTGAACACCGCCTCCTTCGCCACGAAGCCGAAGAGGGGAGGGAGCCCGGCCATGGACGCCGCGGCGAGCGCCGCGATCACCACGAGCGCGGGCTGCCGGCGGCCGACGCCCGAGAGCTCGCGGATGTCGCGGGTTCCCGTGCCGTGGTCGACGATGCCCACCACGAGGAACAGCGTGGCCTTGTAGAGCGCGTGCGCGACGAGCAGCGCGAGGCCCGCGATGGCGGTGTCGGGCGTGCCGAAGCCGACCACGACCATGAGGAAGCCGAGCTGGCTGACCGTGCCGTGGGCAAGGATCAGCTTGAGGTCGTGCTGGCGCAGCGAGCGGTAGGCGCCCATGAGCATGGTGAGCAGGCCGAGCCCGATCACGATCGGCGCCCAGGCCGGGTCCTCGGCGAAGCCGGGCGCGAGCCGGGCGACGAGGTACACGCCGGCCTTCACCATCGCGGCGGCGTGCAGGTAGGCGCTCACCGGGGTGGGCGCGGCCATGGCGGCGGGCAGCCAGAAGTGGAAGGGCACGAGGGCGCTCTTGCTGACCGCGCCGGCCAGCACGAGCGCGATGGCGACCGAGGTGCCGACGCCCGGCGGGGTGGACTCGACGATGCCGGCGATCGAGGTCGTGCCGGCGAAGCTCGAGAGCATGATGATGCCCACGAGCATCGCGAGGCCGCCGAGGGTCGTGACGAGCAGGGCCTGCAGGGCGGCGCCGCGGCTGGCCCGCTTCTCGGTGTAGTGCCCGATGAGCAGGTACGAGAGCACGCTCGTGATCTCCCAGAACACGAACATGACGATGACGTCGTCGGCCGTGACGAGACCCCACATGACGCCGGCGAAGAGCAGCAGGAAGGCGGCGAAGCGGCCGAGGTTCGGCTCTTTCGGCGTGAAGTACCAGGTGCAGTAGAGCAGCACGAGCGCACCGATGCCGGTGACGACGAGCGCGAGCACCCAGGCGAGCACGTCCATGCGGAAGCTCAGCTCGATGCCGAACTGCGGCAGCCAGGAGTAGGCCTCGGTGAGCACACCGCCGTCGAGGATGGTCGGCGCCTGCGCGAGCGTCCAGCCGAAGACGGCGGTGGGCAGCAGGGCCAGGACGGGGAAGACCTTCGGGCCGAGCTTCGTCGTCAACGCGGGGGTCACCAGTGCCAGCACACCGAACAGGGCGAGCACCAGGACCATACGCGAATCTCCTCCGTGTCGACGGCGCGGGGGTTGACAGAAGCCTAGCGGGCGCTGGATGATCCCTCGCTGAACGCCAAGTGCGGGTGATGCCGCGCGGCCACCCCCGTCCGGGGCGGCCGCGCAGATCCGCTCAGGCGACGGGCACGTCGCCCGCCTCCGCGACGAAGTCGGCGAAGGCCGTCGGGTCGCTCAGGGATCGCGAGCGCTCCGCGAGCCAGGCCGTGTACTCCCGACCGTCGACGAGCACCGTCGGGGTGGACTCCACCGCGGAGCCGTCCGGCGAGGTCTCGCCGGCCAGCGCCCGCTCGGTCGCCGCGCCCACCCAGTCCGAGAAGTCCTGGCCGTCGATGCAGCCGCTCACGTCGCCGGCGCCGGCGCGCTCCGCGAAGGCGGTGAGCTGCGCATCCGTCAGCCCCTCCGTCTGCTCGGCGGGCTGGTTCGCGAAGAGCAGGTCGTTGAACGCCGGCACCGCGTCGGGCGAGGCGTCGGCGATGCAGGCCATGGCGTTCGCGGCGCGGGTCGAGTAGGCCGTGCCGAGCGAGAGGCGGTCGAGGATGGCGATCGGATGGAACTCCAGGGTCGCCGAGCCGCTCGCCACCCACTGCTGGATCCGCTCGCTGTTCGCCGTCTCGAACTGGCCGCAGAACGGGCAGAGGTAGTCGGCGAAGACGACGATGTCGACCGTGCCCGGGTCGTCCTCGCCAGCGGCGATGGACGCCTCCGCGGAGGCGGTCTCGGCACCCGCGGCCGTGATCGTCACGGCGTCGTGCGCCGTGTTCGCCGGCCGCGCGCCCGCGGCCCCGCCGGTGGTCACGACCAGCGCCACGATCGCGACGACCGCGATCAGCCCCGCGACGATGCCGCCGTTCAGCAGCCAGCGGTTGCGGCGGGTGCGGCGCAGCTGCGCCTCCCGCTGCTCGCGGGCCGTCTCGCGGGCGTGCTCGCGGCGCTCGCTCCTCGTGGCCATCACCGGCTCGGTCCGTCCGCCGACGCGGGCGCTGGCGGTGCCGTCCGCACCGGGCGCGCCGCCGTCAGCACCGCGTCGAGCACGATGAAGGCGACCAGCGTCCATCCGAGCAGGGGCAGGAACCAGCCGATGACGGCGCCGACCGCGATCACGGCGGCGAGGCCCCACCAGGGGGCCTTCGCGAGGGCGCCCTCGGGGGCGGGGCGCCCCATCCGCATCCGCCGTCCCGTCGTCGGCCGGCGCTGCCACCACATGACGTAGCCGAAGACGACCATCGCCGCGATGCCCAGGGCCGTGACGACGAGCAGGATCTGGTTGGGCAGGCCGAACATCGAGCCCATGTGGGTGTCGATGCCCCAGCGGGCGAGCTTGGCCATGAACGGGTAGTCGGCGAAGTCGACCCGGTCGACCACCTGGAGGGTGGCGCCGTCGATGGCGACGGCGTCGACCTCGGTCGGGAAGGAGCGCTGGATCTCGGTGACCGTCCACGCCGAGTCGGCGTCGGCGGGCGGCTTGATCTCGACCAGGCCCGTGTTCACGTTGACCGTCTGCGCGACGGCGAGCACCTCGTCGAAGGCGCCCAGGTCGTCGACGCCCGCGGCGGCTTGCGCCATGCCGTGGCCCGCGTGCTCGTCGGCCGCTCCCCCGCCGCCGGTCAGCGTCGTCGAGACGGAGGGCGTCTGCCAGCTGAGCGCCGCGCGCAGGCCGGTGACGTTCTCGCCGCCGAACTGCGACCAGGTGATGCCGGTGGCGCTGAGGAACAGCGCGCCGAGCAGCAGCCAGACGCCGGTCGAGGCGTGCCACGAGAAGGTGCGGCGGTAGCCCTTCGCGCCCGGCTCGGGCCGCAGCATCTCCTTCTTGCGACGCGCCTTGCGGATGCGGACGACCCACAGCGCGATGCCCGCGAGCGCGACGACACCGAGCCAGCTCGCCGCCAGCTCGCTGTAGAGCCGGCCGAAGTCGCCGAGGCCCAGACTGCGGTGGATCTGGTCGACGGCCGAGCGCAGGGGCATGGCGCCGCTGGTGCCGTACACCGGCAGATCGCCGCGCACCTCGGCCGTGCCGGGGTCCACGAAGATCGCGCGGGTGTAGCTCTCGCCGAGCCCCTCCCCCGTGAACATCACGCGCGTGGTGTCGCCGGGGTTCGGCGCGGGTCGCACCGCGACGAGCTCGCCCTCGTCGCCCACGACCTCCTCGGCGACCGCGATCTGCTCGGCGAGCGGCGCGGTGCTGCTCGTGATCGGCGCCCGCAGCTCGTGCGCGTAGACGAGCGGCTCGAGCGCCGGGGTGACCGCGTAGGCGGCGCCGCTGAGCGCGGCGACGAGGATGAACGGCCCGACCAGGATGCCGGCCATGAAGTGCAGGCGCAGCAGCAGCTGAGCGAGCCAGCCCTTGCGGCGCTGCCTCGGCGCCGGAGCCACCGGCTCCGGGCCCGGCCGCTCGATCGTCGCGGTCATCGTGCTGCCTGCTGCGCGCGGCGGGGCGCGATGGTCGCGACCAGCACGCCGACGACGCCGACGATGAGGCCGGCGACGCCGAGCACCCGGGCGAAGCCGTCGATCCCGGCCTCGGCGACCGGGGCCGCTGCGATGGCACCCGCTGCGTCACCGGCGTCGAGCACGAGCGTGGGAGCGGGGTGGTCCGCATCCGAGCCGTCCCAGGCGTAGCCGCCCTCGACGCACGTCTGCGTGGCGGGCATGACGAGCTCGGTGGCGTCCTCCGGCAGGTAGGCCTGCACGTCGAAGGTGTCGCGGACGCCGTCCGCCAGCGGGGTGCCGGCCGTGTAGGTGACGGTGGTGCCGTCGGCGTCGGTCTCGCTGGCGACCTGCCAGCCCGCCTTGGCGGTGGGCACGACGCCGCTCATCGGCGCCGGGAGGTCGATGGCGACCGCGGTGGTCGGCGAGCCGTCGCAGGCGTGGCCAAGCGAGAAGGTGATCACGCTCACGGTGCCCGGCACCGTCGAGGTGGCGGAGGCGAGGGCGACGTGGGCGGAGGCGGCCATCGGGGCCGCCAGCGCGAGGGTGAGGCCGGCGGCGCCGGCGAGCAGGATGGTGAACGGAGCGCGGGTGCGCATGGGGTGTCCTTCGGATGGGGCCGGGCGGTGCCCGGGCGCGCGTCGGTGGGCGCGCCGCGCAGCCCTCGGGCGCGCGGCGGCGTGCCGCCAGCGGGGCGCGGACCGCTGCTCCTCTCGGAGCGGCGGCATCCGTCCGTGCCGTGCTGCGACGACCCTCCACGCTCCGCCTGCTCAGGCGGTGCGGGGTCGCGGACCGCTCGTCGGGAGCGGTGCGCGGGCGGGCCGATCGGCACGGCCCTCCGCGCGCTCCTCGGAGCGGCGGGACGGGCGGATGCGCGGGCTAGCGGGCGAGCGACGCCGCGGGCGGCCCGCGACGGGCCTCCACCGCGGCGGCGAGCAGCGCGACGAGCGGATGCGGCGACGCGGTGGCCGTGCGCACGCGCGACGGCGCCAGGAGCAGCACCGGCTGCCGCACGAGCGCCAGCACGAGCGCGATGCGACGGGCGAGCCTCGGCGCGACGGCGCCGAGCGCGCGGCGCAGGGCGCCCGCGCCGAGGCGCAGCGCGGCGACGGTCGCGAGGCCCGCGACGACGTGGGCCCAGAGCATGCCCTCGTTGTGCCCGGCGGCGGTGACGGCGATGCCGGCCACCGCGTGGTGCGCGTGACCGACGGCGTCGCCGGTGACGGTCGCGCCCTCACCGGTGACGGTGAAGGCGGTGTGCAGCAGCAGCTGCGTGGCGCCGACGGAGGCGAGCAGCCACGGCACGGAGACGCGCTTGCCCGCGAGCACGAAGCTCAGCAGCACGCTGAGCGCGAGGACGAGGGCGAGCATGAGCGGGGCCGGGAAGTGACCGCCGCCGATCGTGTGCGCCGCTGCGGTGAGCAGGGTGCTGACGCCGGCGGACAGCACGGCGCGCGCCATGCGCTCCTGCCGCATCCGCACGTCGTCGACCTCCGCTCGTGGCGGCCCTCGGACGCCGCGACCAGCCTACGCGGCTCGCGCCGCGCATCCGCTCGCCGCGGTGCCGCTCAGCGGCCTCGACTCGGCGACTCAGCAGCGCGGCGACGGCTCAGCAGCGTTCAGGCTGGCGAGTCGTCGCCTGGCTGCCGAGTCGTGGCGACGACGACCGCTCAGCGGCTGAGCTCGGGCACCGTCCTCGGACGCACGACGACCCACAGGATCGTCGCCGCGACGGCGACGGCCGAGGCCATCACCCATCCCATCGGCGCGGCCGAGGTGATGCCGATGATGCCGACGAGCGGCGAGAGGAGGCCGGCGAGGCCCATGTTGAGCGCGCCGAGCAGCGAGGCCGCGGTGCCGGCCTCCTTGCCGTGGTGCGCGAGCGCCAGCACCTGGATGCA
This sequence comes from Microbacteriaceae bacterium PS02343, assembly GCA_029959365.1. Lineage (GTDB taxonomy): Bacteria > Actinomycetota > Actinomycetes > Actinomycetales > Microbacteriaceae > Arenivirga. The sequence goes on from JASCOA010000005.1 coordinate 70,700, forward strand.
GGGCATCGAGAGGCCGAAGGAGAAGATGAAGAACCAGAGCGGCACGAGCACGCCGATGAGGCCCGCGTCGAGCGCGGCGAGCACGATGATGCCGATCGCGGCGAGCAGCCCCAGCGAGGTCGAGCACGCCAGGATCCACTGCGGGCCGAGGTACTTCGTGATGCGCGAGGCGATCTGCACGCCGCCCACGACGCCGATCGAGTTGATCGCGAACAGGAAGCCGTACTGCTGCGCGTCGAGGCCGAAGACGTCCTGGAAGAGGAACGACGAGGCCGACAGGTAGATGAACAGGCCGCTGAACATCATGCCGCCCATGAGCGCGACGCCCACGAAGACCCGGTCGTGCAGCAGCACGCGGTACCGGTCGCGCAGCGAGCTGTGCCCGTTCTCGTGACGGCGCTCGGGCGGCAGGGTCTCGCGGATGAAGAGCACCGACGCCAGCAGCACGAGCGCTCCGTAGCCGGCCAGGAACCAGAAGATGCCCTGCCACTCGATGACCAGCAGCAGCTGGGAGCCGATGAGCGGGGCGAGGATGGGCGCGAGCCCGTTCACGAGCGCGAGTCGGGAGAGCATGCGCACGAGCGGGCGACCGCCGAAGAGGTCGCGCACGGTCGCCATCGCGACCACGCCGCCGGCCGCGGCGCCGACGCCCTGCAGCACGCGGAAGAGGGTGAGCAGCTCGAGGTTGGGCGCGAGCGCCACCGCGAGGCTCGCGCCGATGTGCACGGCGGTCGCGATGATGAGCGGCATGCGCCGGCCCACCTTGTCGCTCCACGGGCCCATGACGAGCTGACCGAGCGCGAAGCCGATCGTGGTCGCCGTCAGCGTCAGCTGGATCTGCGCGTCGCTGGCGGTGAAGTCCTTCGCGATCTCGGGGAACGCCGGCAGGTACAGGTCGATCGTGAACGGCCCCAGCGCCGTGAGCGCGCCGAGCACGAGCACGTAGGTGAGCCGCTGGCGGCCGCTGAGGGAGTCTCCGGGGTGGACGACGGTGGTCACGAAGGGAAGTCCTGTTCCTGCGCGCGGCGCTGCGCGGGCGGTCGGCGATGGGGGCGATGGGGGCGATGACGTCAGGTGACGTCCGTCCAGCCTAACGCCGACCATTGGACGATTTTGCAGCTTGCGCAAGAAAGCGGATGCGGCAGGATCGGTGCATGGCCGCTCCGCTCATCCGTCCTGCCGCCGTCGACGACGCCGCCGCGCTGGCGGCCCTGCGCTGGGCGTGGAGCGCGGGTCCGGAGGACGAGGACCCGGGGCGCTTCGCCCGCGGCTTCGTCGAGTGGATGGCCGCGCACGCGGCGTCGCATCGCGCCGTCGTGGCGGAGGTCGATGGCGCGGTCGTCGGGATGGCGTGGATCGCGATCACGGCGCGGCCGCCGCAGCCCCGCTCCTCCGACCGGCGCTCGGCCGACCTGCAGAGCGTCTACCTGCGACCGGAGCACCGCGGCGGCGGGCTCGGCGAGCGCCTCGTGCGCGCCGCGATCGAGCTCGCCCGCGCCGAGGGCGCCGAGCACCTGACCGTGCACGCGACGCCCGACGCCGCCGCGTTCTACGAGCGCTTCGGCTTCGAGCCCGGGCCGACGATCGCCCAGCTCGTTCTGCGCTGAGCGCGGTCGTTCCCGCCAGCCCCACGAGCAAGCGCGGTCGTTCCGGCCTGATCGCGGCCGCAGCACGCCCGCGCCGGGCGGGAACGCCCGCGCTCGGCGGTGCGCAGCGGG
>JASCOA010000060.1 GCA_029959365.1 Microbacteriaceae bacterium PS02343
GCGCAGCGCCGGCTCGAGGGCATCGACCGGCTGCTGCGCCGCGACGACGTGGACTACGTCTCGATCAAGATCAGCAACATCGTCAGCAACCTCAACCTCTGGGCCTTCGACGAGACGGTCGAGCGGGTCGTCGAGCGCGTGCTGCCGCTCTACCGCTACGCCGCCGAGAGCCCGACGCCGAAGTTCATCAACCTCGACATGGAGGAGTACCGCGACCTCGGGCTCACCGTCGCGGTGTTCCGTCGCCTGCTCGAGCACGAGGAGCTGCGCGGCCTGCGCGCCGGCATCGTCATCCAGGCGTACCTGCCCGATGCGCTCGGCGCGGTCGACGAGCTGACCGGCTGGGCGCGCGAGCGGGTGCTCGCGGGCGGGGCGCCCATCAAGATCCGCGTCGTGAAGGGCGCGAACCTCTCGATGGAGCGCGTCGATGCCGCGATCCACGGCTGGCCGCTGGCCACCCTCGGTAGCAAGACGGAGACGGATGCGAACTACCGCGCCGTCATCGACCGCATGCTGCACCCCGAGCGGATGCGCTGGGTGCACCTCGGCGCCGCCGGCCAGAACGTCTTCGACATCGCCCACACCCACCTGCTCGCCGAGCGGCGCGGGCTGAGCGAGCACGTCGACATCGAGATGCTGATGGGCATGGCCGACGAGCTGGGCGAGCGGATCCGCGAGGACGTGGGCGGCCTGCTGCTCTACACGCCGGTCGTCGACCCGGAGCACTTCGACGCGGCGATCGCCTACCTGGTGCGCCGGCTCGAGGAGAACGGCAGCCCCGAGAACTTCATGAGCGCGCTGTACCGGCTCACCGGCGAGCACTCGCTGTTCGAGCGGGAGGCGGAGCGCTACCGCGCGGCCCGCGCGCTCGCGGTGTCGCCGCGGATCGGTCCGAACCGGGTGCAGGACCGCGTCACCGAGCAGCCGGAGGCGCACGAGCGCTTCGTGAACACCCCCGACACCGACACCTCGGTGCCGGCGAACCGTGCCTGGGGTCGGGAGATCCTGCAGCGCTCCGCCGACTCGACGCTCGGGCAGGTGCTCGTCGACGACTCGGCGATCACGAAGCCCGAGACGGTCGACGGTCTCGTGGCCGCCACCCGCGCCGCGCAGCCGGAGTGGGGCGGCCTCGCCGCAGCCGACCGCGCGAGGGTCCTGCGGGTCGCCGCCGCCTCGCTGCGCGCGGCGCGCGAGGAGCTGCTCGAGGTCATGGCCAGCGAGGCCGGCAAGACCCTCGCCGAGGGCGACGCCGAGGTCAGCGAGGCCGCGGACTTCGCCGAGTACTACGCCTCGCTCGCCCCCGAGCTCGACGACCTCGGCTTCACGCCGGCCGCGCTCGTGCTCGTCGTGCCGCCCTGGAACTTCCCGGTCGCGATCCCCGCCGGCGGCGTGCTCGCGGCGCTCGCCGCGGGCGCGGCCGTCATCCTCAAGCCGGCCCCGCAGGTGCGCCGGTCCGCCGCCGTGGTCGTGCAGGCGCTGTGGGATGCGGGCGTCCCCAAGTCCGTGCTGCGGCTGGCGGACGTGGCGGAGGGCGATCTCGGCAAGCGGCTGGTGGCGCATCCGGGCATCGACCGCGTGGTGCTGACCGGCGCCTACGAGACGGCGGAGCTGTTCCGCTCGTGGAAACCCGAGCTCAAGCTGCTCGCCGAGACCAGCGGCAAGAACGCGCTCTTGGTCACCCCGAGCGCCGACCTCGACCTGGCTGTCGCCGATCTGGTGCGCAGCGCCTTCGGCCACGCCGGGCAGAAGTGCTCGGCGGCCTCGCTCGCCATCCTCGTCGGCAGCGTCGCGGAGTCCGAGCGCTTCGAGCGGCAGCTCGTCGACGCGGCGGCCTCGCTCGTCGTCGCCCTGCCGCAGGACCCGCGGGCGCAGATGGGTCCGCTCATCGAGCCGGCTGACGGCAAGCTGCTCGACGCGCTCACCGTGCTGCAGCCGGGGGAGCGCTGGCTGCTCGAGCCGCGCCGCCTCGACGAGGAGGGGCGGCTCTGGAGCCCCGGCATCAAGGCCGGCGTGCAGCCCGGCAGCCCCTTCCACCGCACCGAGGTCTTCGGCCCGGTGCTCGGCGTCATGACCGCCGCGACGCTCGACGAGGCCATCGCGCTGCAGAACGCCACCGACTTCGGCCTCACCGCCGGCCTGCACAGCCTCGACGTCGAGGAGCAGGCGCGCTGGCTCGACGAGGTGCGCGCCGGCAACCTGTACGTCAACCGCGGCATCACGGGCGCGATCGTGCGCCGGCAGCCCTTCGGCGGCTGGAAGCGCTCGGCGGTCGGCCCCGGCGCCAAGGCCGGCGGACCGAACTACCTGCTGGGCTTCGGCGAGCTCGCTCCCTTCGACGTCGAGCACGCGACGCTGCGCGGCGAGGTGCACGAGCGGGTCGCCCGGGTGCTCGCCGCGGCCGAGCGCCTCGAGGGAACCGACGTCATGGCGCTGCGCGCCGCCGCGATCGGCGACGAGCTGGCGTGGCGCGAGCGCTTCGCCGAGCCGCAGGACCCCTCGGCGCTCGGCGTCGAGCGCAACGAGCTGCGCTACCGTCCGGCGGCGATCGAGCTGCGGATGAACGAGAGCGCGGACCCCACCGCCGTGCTCCGCGAGATCGCCGCGGCCCTGCGCACGGGCGCGATCCTCACGCTCTCGCTGCCGCCGACGGTCGCCCGCGCCTGGTCGGAGGCGGAGGTACCCTTCGCCGACTTCGCGCTCATCGAGACCGACCAGCAGTGGATCGGGGCCGTCTCGAAGCGGCGGCCGGCGCGCATCCGCCTGCTCGATCCGAGGTATGCGAAGAGCATCGGCTGGGCGCTCGGCTCACCGGCCATCCACCTCGTGGTCGGGCCGGCGCCGCACCCGCGCGCGGCGCTGCTGCCCTACCTGCGCGAGCAGTCGCTGAGCATCACGAACCACCGCTTCGGCACGCCGCTGCGCTGAGCGGCGTCAGCGCGGGACGAGCAGATCCGCGATCGACTCGACGGCGCGCTCCGGCTGCTGCAGCTGCACGTCGTGCCGGGAGCCGGCGATGCGGCGCAGGTCCCAGCCGAGCGCGGCGAGCTCCGTCGCCAGCGCATCCGGCAGCACGGCGGCGCTCTGATCCGTGAGCACCACGGTGGAGGGCACGACGGGCGCGGCGGCGACGGTCGGATGGAAGGCGATGTCCTTGAAGACCGCCGTCGTCATGCTGCGATCGAAGCGCCGCTGCGCGTCGATGCCGAGCTGCAGCGCGCGCTGCGGGGTCTCGTGCGCGTCGCCCCGCTCGCCGCGGGCGGTGAGCATCGCGGCCACGCCGAGGGAGAGCGTCGGCACCGCCCAGAAGAGCTTCGCGCCGAAGCCGCTCGTGGGCAGCGCGAGCTGGAAGCCGGGGTCGAGGTAGACCGCGCGGCCCGGCCGCAGGCGGTCGACGGCGCGAACGAGCACCGCGCCGCCCAGCGAGTGGCCGATCACGACATCGAGATCGGCCGGCAGGTTCTCGATGAGGTCGTCGGCGAAGGCGTCGACGTCGTAGCGATCCGCGCGATCGCTGGTGCCGTGCCCGCGCAGATCGGGGGCGACGACCGTCGCATCGACCCGCTCGAGCAGCGCGTCGACGAAGGGCTCCCAGGTCGTCGCGTCGGCGCCGAGACCGTGCACGAGTCCGATGCGCAGCGAACCCTCGCCGCGGGTGTGGGTGGAGAGCCGCATCGCACCACCGTACGGGCGCCTCGGGCTGCGCGCACCTGTCGGCGGCGTTCGGCAGAGCGTTCGCCGCGGCGCACGGCCCGCCGCCGCGCCGCGAGGTGGCGACGGGGCAGCCGCGTCAGTCGTGCATCCGAGCGCCCTTGAGCATGCGGTCGACCGCGTTCCTCGGGCCGTGCACCGCGATGCCGACCAGGTCGAGGTCGTCCGCGCCCACGGCCGCGACCGCGGCGCGGTTGGCGACGTCGTGCCCGCTGGCGAAGAGCTCGCTCGTGTAGAGCGCGATCGGCACGCCGCGATCGATCGCCTTCGCGCGAGCGGATGCGAGCAGCGCGGCGGGCGCGGTGAGCACGATCACCGGCTGGCGCAGCATCGGCAGGTAGCGGTTGCCATCGGCGTCGCGGTACGGCTCGACGACGAGCTCGGGGTCGCTCGTGGCGATGCCGCTCATGAGGAAGGCGGTCACGTTGAGCTCCTGCCACGGCTGCAGGTCGTCGCGCAGCACGACGGCCACCTTGGTGTCGAAGCGGATGGGGGCGGTCGCGTTCTCGGGCATCCTGCGATCGTGGCGGCCCGCATCCGCCCGTGTCTTGTACGTTCCTCACATGACCGATGCGGTGCGTGCCTGGCGCCCCGACGTGCCCCAGGTCCGCGGCGTGCTGCACGCGACCTTCGAGCAGCACGCCTACCCGGCGCACACCCACGAGGACTGGACCGTGCTGCTCATCGACGAGGGCGCGGTCGAGTACCGGCTCGAGCGGGGCCGGCAGTACGCGGCGCCCGCCTCGATCTCGCTGCTGCCGCCGCAGGTGCCGCACGATGGGCGCTCGGCGGTGCCGGGCCGCCCGTTCCGCAAGCGGGTGCTCTACCTCGACGAGGGCTGGCTGCCGGCGTCGCTGGCGTCGGCCGCCATCCGCGCTCCCGCCGTGCTCGACCCGCGGGCCGTCGCCGCGACCGAGCGCGTGCTCGCCGCCGTGCTCGAACCGGCGGACGCGCTCGCCGCCGAGGAGGGGGTGCTGGCGCTCGCTGCGCTCGTGCGCGGCCATCTCGGCGAGCCCGGCGCATCGACCCGCGATGCGCCCCTCGCGCGGCGCCTGCGGGAGCTGCTCGACGATCGGCTCGCGGAGGCCGTCACGATCGAGCGGGCGGCGCGCGAGCTCGGCGCGCACCCCGGGCACCTCGTGCGCGTGTTCTCGCAGACCTACGGCATCCCGCCGCACCGCTACGTGATCGGACGGCGGGTCGACCGGGCCCGGCACCTGCTGCTGCAGGGCAGCAGCCCGGCGGATGCAGCGGCCGCGGCCGGCTTCCACGACCAGTCCCACCTGCACCGGCACTTCCGGCGAGTGCTCGGCACTACCCCGGGATCGTTCGCGGCTTGAAGGACGTTCTCCCGATACCCAGCATCTGCGCTTACGCTGAAGTCATCTGCACGTCGGAGCGCACGCTCACACCCCCGCGGCTGGGAAGTCGAACAACACCCCCGAGAGCCGCGCCCATGAGCACTGCCGTACCTCGCATCATCCCCACCCGCCCGCGGCGCGAGCCCGGCGACGCCATCACGAGCACCTTCTCGGCGCTCTCGCGCACCATCCGCGACGCGGGGCTGCTCCGTCGCCGGTACGGCTTCTACATCGTCCTCATGTCGGTGCTCGCCCTCGCCCTCGGCGGCACGATCACGGGCATGATCCTGCTCGGCGACTCCTGGCTGCAGCTGCTCATGGCCGCCGCGCTCGGCATCGTCTTCACCCAGGTCGCGTTCCTCGCCCACGAGGCCTCGCACCGCGCCGTGCTCGAGTCGGGCAAGGCCAACGACCGCCTGGGCCGTGCGCTCGCCGCCGGCGTCGTCGGCATCTCGTACTCGTGGTGGATGACCAAGCACACCCGCCACCACGCGAACCCGAACAAGGTCGGCAAGGACCCGGACATCGAGGTCGACACGATCTCCTTCCTCGAGGAGGACGCCGAGAAGGCGAAGGGCGTCGTCGCCTGGATCACCCGCCGACAGGGCTACCTCTTCTTCCCGCTGCTCGCCTTCGAGGGCATCAACCTGCACATCCGCTCCGTGCGCGACCGCATCGCGGACTCGTCCACGCCCGGCCGCTGGATCGAGCTGACCCTCATCGCCGTGCGCTTCGCCGTCGTGCTCGGCGCGATCTTCTGGCTGCTGCCCCTCGGCATGGCCTTCGCCTTCCTCGGCGTGCAGCTCGCCGTGTTCGGCATCTACATGGGCGCATCGTTCGCCCCGAACCACAAGGGCATGGCGATCGTGCCGCGCGAGAGCAAGATGGACTTCCTGCGCAAGCAGGTGCTCACCTCGCGGAACATCACCGGCGGCGTGCCGGTGACCTCGCTCATGGGCGGCCTGAACTACCAGATCGAGCACCACCTCTTCCCGAGCATGCCGCGCCCGGCGCTGGCCCGTGCCCGCGAGATCGTCAAGGAGCACTGCGAGCAGCAGGCCGTGCCCTACACCGAGACCACGCTCGTGCGCTCCTACGGCATCGTCATCAACTACCTCAACCGGGTCGGCCTCTCGGCCCGCGATCCCTTCGACTGCCCGACCGCGATGTCGCTCAAGCGCTGGTGACCCACCGGTAGGTTTCGGCTTCGCGAACGCGGGCTGAGCATCCGCCCACCCCCTGGACGGGTGTCAGTGGTCGCTGAGAGCATCGATGCATGGCCCGCTTCATCGTCCCTCCGTACCTGCTCGACCGGCTCGCCGCGAGCGACGATCCCCGCTTCGGGCGCGCCTCCGCCGCGGCGCGCTTCTCGCTGCTCGAGGCGGCTGACTTCCGTGAGGCGCGACGGGTCGCGCCGCTGCGGCCGCGCTCGACCCTCGTGGCCGAGCCCGGGGGAGCCGAGCCGGCCGGCCCGGCGCGCAGCATCAGCGACGCCGAAGGGTCGGAGCAGCTGCCCGGCGCCCTGGTGCGCTCGGAGGGCCAGCCGTCGAACGGCGATGCCGCGGTCGATGAGGCCTACGACGGCCTCGGCGCCACCTACGCCTTCTTCGCCGAGGTGTTCGGCCGCCGCTCGATCGACGGTGCCGAGCTGCCCCTCGACGCGACGGTGCACTTCGGCCGCGACTACGACAACGCCTTCTGGGACGGCGAGCGCATGGTGTTCGGCGACGGCGACGGCGAGGTCTTCAACCGCTTCACCGCCTCGCTCAGCGTGATCGGGCACGAGCTCGCGCACGGCGTGATCCAGCACAGCGGCGACCTCGTCTACCAGGGCCAGTCCGGCGCGCTCAACGAGTCCATCGCCGACGTCTTCGGCGTGCTCGTCGAGCAGTACGCGCTCGGCCAGAACGCCGCCGACGCGAGCTGGCTCGTGGGCCAGGGCCTGTTCACCGCCGAGGTGCAGGGGTCCGCGCTGCGCTCGATGAGCGCGCCCGGCACCGCCTACGACGACGACGTGCTCGGCAAGGACCCGCAGCCCGGCCACATGGACGATTTCGTCGCCACGAGCGAGGACAACGGCGGCGTGCACCTCAACTCCGGCATCCCGAACCGCGCCTTCCACCTCGCGGCCACCAAGCTCGGCGGGCGCGCCTGGGAGACGGCGGGCCGCATCTGGTACGACACCCTGACGAGCGGACGCATCACGCCGACCATGGACTTCTCCGCCTTCGCGGTCGCCACGGTCGCGACCGCGGCCGAGCAGTACGGCGACGGCTCCGGCGAGGCGGCCGCCGTGATCGAGGCGTGGGAGGGCGTCGGGCTCGTCCTGGGGTGATGCCCGTCTAGGGATGCACGATGAGCCAGGTCGCCACCGCCGGCTCGGCCCCCGCATTGTGGATGCGGTGCGGGCGCGAGCAGTCGTAGCTGATCGCATCCCCCGCCCGCAGCACCACGCGCTCGTCGTCGAAGTCGATGGTGAGCTCGCCCGAGAGCACGGTGCCGATCTCGTGACCCTCGTGGCGGATCCGCTCGGCGTCCGGCGTGGCCGCGGTGCCCGGAGGGTAGGTCGACTCGAAGAAGTCGACGCCCGGCGTCGGCAGGGGTGAGAGCCGGCGGAAGAGCACGCCGCCCGTCATCTCCACGGGCGGTGCCTGTCCGGCGCGGGTGAGCGCGAAGTCGCGCCCCTGCAGCGCTGCCACCGAGTTGGGTTCGGCGTCGATCGCGCCGCCGTCGCCGAAGACGGTCGCGAGCGGCACGCCGAGCGCGTCGGTCATCGCGATGAGCCGCGACACCGAGGGCTGCATGACGTCGCGCTCGATCTGCGAGACGGCGCTCGCCGAGATGCCGAGGTCGCGGGCCAGGGCCGAGGCGCTCATGCCGCGCGCCTCGCGGGCCGCGCGCAGGCGTGCTCCGAGCGAGGCGAGAGGAGCGTCCACGGCTCGATGATAAGCGCCGCCCGTCGTGAAGCGGGGGCTGCACGACGCGGGGTCGAACGTGTCACATGACCGTTACACGGCCGAAACCCGCGTCGCACTGTGAAGTCATAACTTCAAGGCATCGCACCACCGGCTCCATCCCGTCACCCTCCGAGCGGCGAGCGCCGCGAGACGAAAGGCCACCCATGACCGACCAGCTGGAGCGCACCGGCGCCGCCCTCCCGACGGACGCCGCCGTCGAGAGCAACATGAAGCCGGGCTACGACCCGCGCCTGGCCAACGAGGACCTCGCGCCGCTGCGCAGGCAGCGCTGGGGCTCGTACAACATCTTCGCGTTCTGGATGAGCGACGTGCACAGCGTCGGCGGCTACGTCACCGCGGGCAGCCTCTTCGCCCTCGGCATCGCCAGCTGGCAGGTGCTCGTCTCGCTCATCGTCGGCATCGTCATCGTGCAGGTCTTCACCAACCTGGTCGCCAAGCCGAGCCAGCGCACCGGCGTGCCGTACCCGGTCGTCAACCGCGCGATCTTCGGCATCCGAGGGGCCAACGTGCCCGCCATCATCCGCGGGCTCATCGCCATCGCCTGGTACGGCGTGCAGACCTTCCTCGCCGCCGAGTCGCTCAACATCGTCTTCCTCAAGTTCATCCCGGCCGCCGCCGCGCTCGAGACCGACTACGGCTTCCTCGGCCTCTCCGCGCTCGGCTGGATCTCATACGCGATCCTGTGGTTCGCGCAGGCCGCGCTGTTCTGGGGAGGCATGGAGCGCATCCGCCGCTTCATCGACTTCGCCGGCCCCGCCGTCTACGTCGTCATGATCGTGCTGGCGATCTACCTGGTCAGCCAGGCCGGGTGGGAGAACATCAGCCTCGACCTCTCCGTCGGCGAGCCGCTCGACCTCTGGGCCTCGATCCCCGTCATGTTCGCGGCCATCGCGATCGTCGTGTCGTACTTCTCCGGCCCGATGCTCAACTTCGGCGACTTCTCGCGCTACGGCAAGAGCTTCGCAGCGGTCAAGAAGGGCAACCTGCTCGGCCTGCCCATCAACTTCCTGTTCTTCTCGATCCTGACGGTGCTCACCGCATCCGCCACCGTGCCGGTGTTCGGCGAGCTGATCACCGACCCGATCCACACGGTCGAGCGCATCGACACCCCCTTCGCGATCCTGCTCGGCGGCCTCACCTTCGTCACCGCCACGGTCGGCATCAACATCGTCGCCAACTTCATCGCCCCGGCCTTCGACTTCTCGAACGTGGCCCCGTCGAAGATCAGCTGGCGGATGGGCGGCATGATCGCCGCCGTCGGCTCCGTGCTGCTGACCCCCTGGAACTGGTACAACAACGACCAGGCGATCCAGTACACGCTCGGCTTCCTCGGCGCGCTGATCGGCCCGCTCTTCGGCATCCTCATCGCGGGCTACTACATCGTCGCCCGCCAGCGGATCAAGGTCGACGCGATGTACACGATGGCCGAGCAGGGGCCCTACTGGTACCGCAAGGGCGTCAACCCGAACGCCATCTGGGCGATGGTCGGCGCGGGCCTGCCCTCGATCGCGGCCGCGGTGCTCACCCGTCCGCTCGCCGACCTGGGCTTCGTCGACCTCACCTGGCTCGGCAACTTCAGCTGGTTCATCGGCTGCGGCCTCGGCTTCGCGCTCTTCGCGCTGCTCGAACGGATGCGCCCGATGGTGCCGAGCTTCCAGGGCGAGACCGAGGGCGTCAACGACGGCACCGCTGCGGAGACCGCCGCGTGAGGATCCACCTCGTCAACCCGAACGCCTCCCGGGCCATGACCGCGAAGATCGCGGCGACGGCCCGGGAGGTCGCCGGGCCCGGCGTCGCCATCGACGCCGTCACGAACGACGAGGGCCCCGCGGCCCTCGAGAGCCATACCGACGAGGCGCTCGCCCTGCCCGGCCTGCTGCGCGCCATCGAGCGAGCGGATGCGGGCGGCGCCGACGCGCACGTCATCGCCTGCTTCGGCGACCCCGGCCTCGACGCCGCGCGCGAGCTCGCCCGCGGGCCCGTGATCGGCATCGCCGAAGCCGGCTTCCACGCCGCCACGCTCGTGAGCCGCCGCTTCGCGATCGTCACCACGCTTGCCCGCACGCTCGGGCACACCCGCGAGCTCACCCGCCGTTACGGTTTCGGCGAGGCGTGCGCCGCGGCCTACGCCGCCGACATCCCCGTGCTCGATCTCGAGGAGGCGACGCCCGAGGCGGTCGCGCGCATCGGCGCCCTCGCCGAGCGCGCCGTGCACGAGGACGGCGCCGAGTCGATCGTGCTCGGCTGCGCCGGCATGACCGACCTCTGCGCCGCGCTCGAGATGCGCCTGGGCGTGCCGGTCATCGACGGGGTCGCCGCGGCCGTCGGGCTGGCGAGCACCCTGGTGCGCATGGGCGCCAGCACCTCCCGTCGTGAGGAGTACGCGACGCCGCCTCGCCGACCGGGTCAGCTGCTCGCCGTGTGAGCGGGCGCTCGGGCGCCGCGCGTACGATCGGCGCCATGAGGATCACCGTGGTGCGCACCGGCGGCGTCGCCGGTCTGCGCCGCGAGTGGACGGTCGTCGTCGAGCAGCAGCCCGACGCCGAGGCGTGGACCGAGCTCATCGAGCACGTGCCCTGGGAGCAGCCACCCGCCGAGGACGGCCGCCCCGACCGCTACGTCTACCTCATCCGCTCCTCGCAGTACGAGGTGCGGCTGGGGGAGTCGGCGCTCGACGGGCCCTGGCGCGAGCTCGTGGACCGGGTGCGCGACGCGGGGGCCTGAGCGCTCATCCGCTGGCCGGACGTGGCCGCATCCGCTCGTCACGCAGACTGTGCGCATGGGTATCAGGGGGATTCCGGGGATCATCGCGGCTTCGATCGGTCTCGCCGCACTGCTGTCGACGAGCGGATGCGCGGCCCAGCCCGCCGCGCCGGAGCCGTCGGTCAGTGCGACGCCGGCCGAGGCCGCAGCTGAGGGGCTCGTCAGCGGGCCCGCGCTCGCGGAGGCTGAGCAGCGTCTGCGCACCACGCTCTACCTCATGGGCATGGATCAGCCCGACATCGGCGCCGTCGCCCGCGACCTCGTCACCGCTCGAGAGCTCGAGGCCGGCACGATCGAGCTGATCGGCGTCGAGGAGGGCGAGGGGCAGGGCGATGGTGCGGAGCTCGGCGCCGTGCAGCTGCGCGTGCTGCCGCTCGCCTCCTCCGCCGAGCAGGTTGCCGTCTGCTTCAGCGTGACCTACAACCGCTACCGCGACACCGGCAGCGAGCAGATCGCCTGCGACGCCGGCGCCCTGCGCATCGAGCCGCCGGTGAACACCTCGACCGTGCTGGTCGTGCCGGCCGACGCGACGGAGGCGGCGATCGCCGTGCTCGACGCGCTGCCGGTGAGTCCGCCCGCTGCCGCCGAGATCGCCGCAGCGCTCGACGCGGCGGTGACGCAGCCGAGCGGCGAGCTCGAGGCCGCCTACCCCGCGGACGTCGTCGTCGAAGGCGACTCGATCGGCGTCGCCTTCGGCCGCACGGACGACTGCGCCCTCATCGCGAGGGTCGACGGTGTCGCGCAACCGGTGCACGTCGCCTCGATCAGCCTGCAGGAGGGCGAGCTGGGCTGCTTCGGCAGCACGGCGATCACGACGCCCCCGCGCACGCACTGAGTCGCGCGCCGTTGGGTGCTTCCACCTAGGTCGACCCGAACGGGGGGCCGGAACCGGCGAAGACGACGATCGTCGTCTGCCTACGATCGGTGCGCCGGCGCACACGGGACGCGCCGGACGCGGCGCCGGGACGCGCCGCTCGCAGAGCATTTTCGGGACACAGCACTCATGCACCAGCACAACTCCACACGTCCGTCGCGCCTCGGTGCACGCCTCGCTGCCGGGCTCACCGCCGGCGCGGTCGCGATCGCGGGCCTCGTGTTCGCGCCGGCCGCCGCGCAGGCGGGGCCCGCGCCGGCCTGGGCCTCGTCGATCGGCTTCGTCGGCGCCTACGACATCGACGTCACCGGCGGTAGCGTCTACGCGGCTTCGAGGGAGCGAGGCCTCTACCGGTCCACTCCGCAGGGCGTCATCACGACCATCACCGATGATCGCCGCACCTACATGGGCATCGCCGTCGCCGAGAACGGCGACCTCTACTACACGCTCGACAGCAACCGCACGATCTACCGGATCCCCGCTGGCGCCCTCAGCTCGGCTGACCCGGTCTCCGCGGCGACGCCGTACGTCACGCTGCCCTTCACGACGCCGGTCTTCACCGCGTTGGCCTTCGACCAGCAGGGTCGCCTCTACGGTGCCGGAGGCGTCTACGACTCCTACGACGGTGTCTGGACCAGCGAGACGTCCATCCTCCGCATCGGGGCCGACGCGACGACGACGGAGATCTTCCGGGGCTCGCCGCGGAACGATCTGGCGGCGTTCGACTTCACGGCGGACGGCGACGCGCTGCTCGTCAACAGCTGGGACGGCACGCTGCAGCGGCTGAAGGGCGCGAGCAGCCGTGTGAGCGCGGCGACGATGTCGGATCTGGTCGCCACCGGCCTCCAGCCCGGGTCCGCCCAGGGACTCGCCGTGGTGGACTCCTCCAGGGTCTACGTCGGAACCCGGCTGCTCGACATCACGCCGCGCGTCTCCGCCGGCGCTCCCGTCGTCTCCGGCGACCGCTCGGTCGGCGGCCTCCTCACCGCGGAGGCCGGCGAATGGACCCCGGGCACGAAGTTCACCTACCGGTGGCTGCGCGATGGCGTCGCCATCGCCGGCGCGACCGCCAGCACGTACCGCCTGACCGCGGACGATCGCGGCACCGCCATCGCCGTCGAGGTGACCGGGAGCGCGATCGGTCACTCCGACGCGACCGCCGTGTCGGCGTCGGCGGGCACCATCCTCACCGGACAGCTCACGCCGGGCTCGCCGGTCGTATCGGGCGAGCTCATCGTCGGCAGCGCCCTGACGGGGACGAGCGGCACCTGGGCATCCGGCGTCGCGCTGCGCTTCCAGTGGCTTCGCGAGAAGACCCCCATCGACGGCGCCACGGAATCCAGCTACACGCTCACCGCAGCGGATGAGGGCTTCACCATCGCCCTCGCGGTGACCGGATCGCTCGAGGGCTACAACGACGAGACGGTGCGCATCCGCACCCTCGCCCCGGTGGTCGCGGCGCCGGTCGTCGTTCCGCCCGTGGTCGTACCCCCGGTCGTCGCCCCGCCCGTCGTGGCGCCGCCGGTCGTCGCGACGCCGACGATCGCTCCGGCGATCTCGATCGACGGAGTCGTGGAAGTGGGCGGCACGATCGCCGGGTCGAGCATCACCGTGCGCGGCAGCGGACTGGCTGCGAGCAGCGCCTGGTCGGTCTGGCTCCGGTCGACTCCTGTGCTGCTCGCCTCGGGCTTCGCCGACGGAGACGGCGCCTTCGAACGGACCGTCGTCCTGCCCTCCTCGATCGAGCAGGGCGCCCACAGCCTCATCGTCAGCGGCGTCGACGCGAACGGCGCAGCGGTCGAGTCGATCGTCTACGTGACGGTGCGCGCGGACGGAACGCTCGGCTACAGCTCGACGGTCCAGGCTCAGCCGGCCGCGACCGTGCCGGCGCTGCCCAGCACCGGCGCGGAGGCGTCCGGAGCGCTGCTGGCGCTCGCACTGCTGCTCGGCGGCCTCGCGCTGGTCGTGCTGCGCCGCCGCTCCGCCTGACGCGGAGCGCACCGTCACGACGGCGGCCGGGCCGGCGCCCCGCCGGCGGCGTCGGTCGCGCCCGCGGGGGGGTGGCCCGCCCGGGGGGGGGGGGGGTGCATCCCTTCGGGCTTGTCACCGCATCCGCGAGCAATACCCGTCGGCACCGCCAACGAGGGCGCTGCCATCGGTATCGCACCCTGAGGTGAGCATGATCATCCGTCGGATTCTCAACAACAGCGTCGTCAGCGCCGACGACGCCGGGCACGAGGTGATCGTGCTCGGCAAGGGGCTCGGCTTCGACCGCAAGGTCGGCGACGCCCTCGACCCCTCGCGCATCGAGAAGGTGTTCCGACTCGAGGACCGGGCGCAGCAGGACCGCCTGCGAGCGGTCGCCTCGGGTGTGCCGGCCGAGGTGCTGCAGGTCACCGGCGACATCGTGCAGCTCGCGAGCACCGCGCTGCACCGCGAGCTCTCCGACAGCGTCTACCCCGCGCTCGCCGATCACCTCGCGTTCGCACTGCAGCGCGCCCGCGACGGCGTCGTGCTGCCCAACCCGCTGGAGGCGCAGGTGCGCACCTTCTACCGGGAGGAGCACGGTGCCGCCGAGCTGGCCGTCGATGTGGCGAACGCCCGCCTGGGCGTGACGCTGCCCGAGGGCGAAGCGACGAACATCGCGCTGCACCTGATCACGGCCAGCCTCGATGCGGGCAGCCCCGACGTGGCCGCGATGATGACGCTCTCGCGCGACATCGCCGCCATCATCCGCTACCACTTCGGCCTCGACCTCGACGAGCAGGACGCCCGCCAGGCGCGCTTCCTCACCCACGTGCGCTTCTTCGCGCAGCGGGTGCTCTCGGGCGAGGCGCACGACGGCGACGACGAGGCGCTCTTCGAGCTCGTCCGCCGCGAGCGCCCCGAGGCCTTCGTGGCGGTCGACAAAGTCGCCGCGTTCCTCGTCGAGCAGCACGCCTACGCCATGACGACGTCCGAGCGGCTGTACCTCGGCCTGCACGTCGAACGCCTCATCTGACGACGAGGCCCCCAGAACCTCCCCCCGTGAGCGCCCGAGCATCGAGGCGCGCGGCAGGGAACCCGAGAAACCGAGCCCGCGCCGAGACGGTGCGGTCCGTTCCCAGGAGGAACCCCGAATGAAGTACGAGAAGGAGGCCGCCGGCATCGTCACGGCGGTCGGCGGTGCGGAGAACATCCGCTCCGTCTACAACTGCGTCACCCGCCTGCGCTTCGACCTGGTCGACGACGCCAAGGTCGACAAGGCCGCGCTCGCGGCGGTCGGCCCGGTCATGGGCACCAACGTCGCCGGCGAGCAGTTCCAGGTGATCGTCGGCAACGACGTCTCCAAGGTCATGGCCGCGATCGCGAGAGCGCACCCCCAGCTCGGCGAGGCGATCGGCGGCGCCGACGTCGGTGCCGCGAAGCCGAAGGGCCTCAAGGCCGTCGGCCAGGGGCTGCTCGACTTCATCTCGAGCGTCTTCGCGCCGATCCTGCCGGCCATCGCCGGTGCCGGGGTGCTCAAGGGCATCCTCGCCCTCGTCACGAGCCTCGGCTGGATGAGCACCGAGACCGACACCTACGCGATCCTCGCGATCATCGCCGACGGCGTCTTCGTGTTCCTGCCGATGCTCATCGCGGTCACCGCGGCGCGCAAGTTCGGCAGCAACCCCTTCATCGCCCTCGGCATCGCCGCGGCGCTGCAGCACCCGAACCTCGTCGCGCTGTTCGGCGCGGGCGAGCCGGTCGACTTCATCGGCATCCCCGTCACCTCGGTGAGCTACGCCTCGGCGGTCATCCCGATCCTGCTCGCCGTCTGGGGCGCCTCCTGGATCGAGCGCGGGCTGAACCGCGTCGTGCACGCGTCCATCCGCACGCTCGTCGTGCCGCTGGTCGTCTTCGTGCTCATGGTGCCCGTCACCCTCATCGCGCTCGGCCCGGCCGGCACCTTCGTGGGCAACGGCATCTCGGGCGGCATCAACTGGGCGCTCGACAACGGCGGCGTCATCGCCGGTGTGGTCATCGGCGGCCTCCTGCCGCTCATCATCATGACCGGCATGCACTACGCGCTCGTGCCCTTCATCCTCACCAACCTGGCCACCGTCGGTGCGGACAAGTTCCTGCCGCTGACCTACTTCTCCAACTTCGCGCAGGCGGGCTCCGTGCTCGGCGTCGCCATCCGCACGAAGAGCAAGGTCACCCGCACCCTGGCGCTCTCGACGAGCTTCACCGCGCTCATGGGCGTCACCGAGCCGGCCATGTACGGCATCAACATCCCGCTGCGCCGCCCGTTCATCGCGGCCATGATCGGCTCCGCCGTCGGCGGCGGCATCTCCGTCGGCTTCGGCGTCGAGGCGGTCGCGCTCGCGGCCAACGGCGGCATCCCCGGCCTGCCAGCGCTCATCGGCCCGACCTTCCTCGTGGCGATCATCGCCTCGGCCGCCTCCTTCGTCGTCGCCGTCGTCATGACGCTGGTGCTCGGCTTCGACGACACGCTGCTCGGCGGCGCGCCCGTCGCCGCGAAGCCCGTGCGGTCGGACGCGGATGCGCAGCCCGGCTCCGCCCTCGCCGCCCCGCTGACCGGCACGGTCGTGCCGCTCGCCGAGGTGCCGGACGCGACCTTCGCCGGGGGCGTCATCGGACAGGGCGTCGCCATCCGCCCCACTGAAGGCCTGCTCGCCTCGCCCTTCGACGGCGAGGTGGTCTCGGTCTTCGGCACGAAGCACGCTATCGGTGTGCGCAGCGACGACGGCGTCGAGGTGCTGCTGCACATCGGCATCGACACCGTGCAGCTGAACGGCGAGCACTTCACCGCCCACGTGGCGCAGGGCGACCGCGTCACCGCGGGCCAATCGCTCGTCAGCTTCGACGTGGCGGCGATCCTGGCAGCCGGCTACGACCTCGTCACCCCGATCGTCGTCACCAACGGCGTCGAGTTCCCGACCCTCACCGTCGTGGCCGACGGCGAGGTCGAGGCCGGTGCGCCGCTGCTGCGCGTGCGGGCCGCCGAGGTGAGCGCATGACCGCCGCGTTTCCTGAGGGCTTCCTCTTCGGCGGGGCCTTCGCGGCGAGCCAGGCCGAGGGCGGCTACGACGCCGACGGCCGCGGGCTGAGCACCGCCGACGTCACGCCGGCGAAGCGCAAGATGGACTACGCCGACCTCGTCGAGCTCATGCACGTGAGCGAGGAGGCCATCGAGCACGCGAAGACGGTGCAGGGCACCGCGGGCTACCCGAAGCGCCTCGGCGCGGACTTCTACCACCGCTACGAGGAGGACATCGCGCTCTTCGCCGAGATGGGCTACCGCACGCTGCGCCTCTCGCTGGCCTGGTCGCGCATCTACCCGACCGGGCTGGAGGCCGAGCCGAACCGTGCGGGGCTCGAGTTCTACCGCAGGGTCTTCACCGCCCTGCGGGAGCGCGGCATCGAGCCGCTCGTGACGCTGTCGCACTACGAGATGCCGATCGCGCTCGTGGAGCGCTTCGACGGCTGGGCCGGGCGCGAGGTGATCGAGCACTTCGAGCGCTTCGCCACCACGGTGATGACCGAGTTCCAGGATCTGGTCACCTACTGGCTCACCTTCAACGAGATCAACACGACCGTCATCGAGCCCTTCATGGGCGCGGGCGTCATCGACCGCCGCGACGGCACCACCGTGCAGCGCTCGTGGCAGGCGCTGCACCACCAGTACGTCGCCAGCGCGCGCGTCGTGCGGGCGGCCCGCCGCATCCGCTCGGACTTCCGCATCGGCTGCATGCTCGCGCGCATGCTGCACTACCCGGCCACCAGCGACCCGGGTGACGTGCTGCTGGCGCAGACGGACAACGAGTTCAACCTCGGCTTCAGCGACGTGCACGTGCGCGGCGCCTACAACGGGGTCATGCTGCGGCGTCAGCGCGAGCTCGGCGTCGTGATCGAGCAGGCGGCGACGGATCCCGCGGACCTCGCCGAGGGCACCGTCGACTTCGTCTCGTTCAGCTACTACATGACGCTCGTCTCGGCGGTGGACCCGACGAAGTACGGCTCCACGGGCGGCAACCTCTTCAGCACGGTGAAGAACCCGCACCTCGACGTGACGGAGTGGGGCTGGCAGCTCGACCCGACCGGCCTGCGGCACACCATCCGCGAGCTGTGGTCGCGCTACCAGGTGCCGCTCTTCGTGGTGGAGAACGGTCTCGGCGCCACCGACGTGCTCGAGTCCGACGGCACCGTGCACGACCCCTATCGCATCGCCTACACGCGCGAGCACCTGCTCAATGTGCGGGAGGCGATCGCGGACGGCGCCGAGGTGCTGGGCTACACCACCTGGGGCGCGATGGACATCGTCAGCGCCTCCACTTCGCAGATGACCAAGCGCTACGGCTTCGTCTACGTCGACTTCGACGACGACGGCGCCGGTACAGGGGACCGGTTCCGCAAGGACAGCTTCCACTGGTACCGCGAGGTCATCGTGTCGAACGGCGCGGCGCTCTGATCGCCCGCTGAACGACGGAGGGCCCCGGCGGATCGCCGGGGCCCTCGCTCGTCTGCCGGGTCAGTGCTCGTGCAGGTCCTCGGCGTCCTCCGCCGAGAGGTCCTCGACCGAGTCGAGGGTCTCGCCCGAGAAGAGCACGGCCACGCCGAGGTCGCCGACCTCGGGCAGCGGGCACTCGGCGAAGCGGATGCTCCACTCCTGACCCGCCCAGAACGTCGCCTCCGGCGACCAGCCCGTGGGCGTGCCGGCCTCGCCCTGGTAGAACTCCTCGACCGCGTCGCCCGCGCGCACGATCCACTCGTTGGCCTCGGCGAGCACGCCCGCGATGAACGCGGCGTCGATCTCGTCCTCGGTCGCGGGCTCCTCGACGACGATCGTGACGGGAAGCTCGCCCGCCCAGCCGAGCCAGGCGGTCACGCCCTCGGGCGCGTCGGTGGGCTGGAGGTCGGCGATGCCGGGGATGCGCGGGGTCATGCCGCAAGCCTAGGGCGCGGCCTGGGATCTGCCAGGGGGCGCCGCTAGCGTTGGAGCATGCCGACCCGTCACGACGTCCAGCGCTGCCTGCTCACCTCCCTCCGCCGCCTCGGCGACGCCCGCACCGTCGAGCACGGCGCGGTCACGAGCGTCGCGACCGGGGCGCTCTCGCTCATCGACCCGAACGCGGTCGGTCCGCGCGCCCGCTTCGCCCTGCGCCTCGCGAACGCGAGCCTCGGGGCGCTCATCGTCTGGGCGAGCCTGCGCGACGAGCCGCAGCTGCGCCAGCAGGCCGGCCTCCGCGGCGGCCTCACCGCGGGCGCGGCCGGTCTCACCCTCGCCGCCGCCGAGCTCGGCGAGCGAGCGGATGCGCGCCTGTACGAGCGCCTCGACCGCACCGCCCTGCCGGCCCCCCGCGTCGCGATGGCGCTCGGCGCCGCGGCCGCGACGGCCGTCAGCTGGTGGTTCGCCAGGCGCAGCGCCGACCGGCGCGAGATCGAGGAGCTCGAGCACCTCTTCGACGACGAGCCGTTCTCGTTCGAGGAGTCGCTCGTCGACGTGCCCGAACCCGTGCGCGCGCTCGTGGAGGCGCTGCTCGAGCGCAGCGAGGACCACGGAGCCTACGAGCTGCGCGCCCAGCTGAAGCTGGCCCGCGCCGTGGACTACTCCGGCGAGGACGAGGAGGAGTTCTACCCGGGCATCGGCTTCGCGATCCCCGAGGGCTCGCCGCTCGCGGTGCCGGGCAACGCGAACTTCCCCGTGATCGGCCGCTACACGGCGCTCGACGACCGCACCTTCGACGTCACCGTCCACGTGCAGGAGGGGCGGCTGGCGAACCTGTCGGTGCAGCCCGCCGCCGACTGGACCGACGAGCAGCACCTGGCCTGGCTCGAGCAGGAGCGCGACGTGCAGGAGCTGCCCGGCTGGCCGGAGCCCTCCGATCTGGAGTTCCTCGTCGAGACCCGCGAGGGCCTCGAGCCGCTGGCCTGAAGTCGAGATGACGGCGGGGGGCGGGGGCCCCCGCCCCCCCCGGCAAGAGCATGCCCCCCCCCCCCGCCGGGCCCCCCCCCCCCCCCCC
>JASCOA010000061.1 GCA_029959365.1 Microbacteriaceae bacterium PS02343
GACTGGTGGCGCGGCCGTGCGGCCGACGCCCAGGAGGTGCTCGCATGAGCGAGGAACGACCCCGTGACGACCGACGCGAGAGCGGCGGGCGTCGCGACGACGGCAAGCGCTACCGCGACCAGGGCGACTACGGCGACCGCAACCGCGCGCGCAGCAACCAGGCGGTGCGCAGGCCCGCCCGCGTGCAGCCGGCACGCCGCGTCGCCTACGGCGTCATCGCCGCCGTCCGCGAGGACGAGGCCTTCGCGAACCTGCTCCTCCCGCAGCGCATCGACCGCGCTGGTCTCGACGCGAAGGACGCGGCGCTCGCGACCGAGCTCACCTACGGCACCCTCCGCCGGCAGGGCTTCTACGACCGCGTCATCGAGCGCGCCGCCAAGCGCCCGGTGGCCGAGATCGACCCGCCGCTGCTCGACGTGCTGCGCCTCGGCGCGCACCAGCTGCTCGCAACCCGCGTCGCGCCGCACGCCGCCGTCGACGAGTCGGTGAGCCTGGCCCGCGAGGTCGGCTCGCGCTCCACCGCGGGCTTCGCCAACGCGGTGCTGCGCGCCATCGGGCGAGCGGATGCGGCCGGCTGGCTCACCGAGGTCCTCGCCGGCGTCCGCGATGAGGACGAGCGCCTCGCCATCGAGCACTCCCATCCGATCTGGATCGTCCGCGCCCTGCGCCGTGCGCTCGCGGGCGCGGGTCGCGAGACCGAGATCGCCGAGCTGCTGGCCGCGGACAACGCCGCCCCGCGGGTGAGCCTCACGGCGCTGCCCGGACTGCTCGACCGCGCGGAGCTGCCCGGCACGCCGACGCTGCTCTCGCCCGTCGGCGTGCGCGCCGAGAGCGGCGACCCCGCCCGCATGCCGCACGTGCGCGACGGACGCGCCCGGGTGCAGGACGAGGGGTCGCAGCTCGCCGCGCTGGCGCTGAGCCGCGCGCGCCCCGTCGAGGCGGGGGAGCGCTGGCTCGACCTCTGCGCCGGCCCCGGCGGCAAGGCCGCCCTGCTCGCCGCGGAGGCCGCGATCGGCGGCGCCACCCTGCTGGCCAACGAGGTCGTGCCGGCGCGCGCCGAGCTCGTCCGCCGCGCGCTCGTCGCCCTGCCCGAGCCCCCGGAGGTGCTCGCCGCCGACGGGCGCGGCTTCGGCGACTCGCATCCTCAGGAGTTCGACCGCATCATGCTCGACGCGCCCTGCACCGGCCTCGGGGCCCTGCGCCGCCGACCGGAGGCGCGCTGGCGCAAGCAGCCGAGCGACCTGCCCGGCCTCACCGGCCTGCAGGACGAGCTCGCCGAGTCCGCGGCGCGAGCCCTCAAACCCGGTGGACTGCTCGCCTACGTCACCTGCTCACCGCACGTCGCCGAGACCAAGGGCGTGCTCCGCGGCCTGCTCAAGCGTCACCCGGAGCTCGAGCAGCTCGATACCGCCGCGGTGCTCAACGAAATTACGGGCGGCTCGCTGAAGCCCGCGGAGGACGGTGGCGCCGTGCAGCTCTGGCCGCACAGCGACGGCACCGACGCGATGTTCATCGCACTGCTGCGCCGCACCGCCTGAGCCGGGCGGGGGAGCGGGACCGCGTCGATACGATCGGAGCATGTCCCCACGCATCCACCCGTCCATCCTCTCCGCCGACTTCGTCAACTTCGACGCCGAGCTGCAGCGCATCGCGAGCGCCGACCTGGTGCACGTCGACGTGATGGACAACCACTTCGTGCCCAACCTCACGTTCGGCCTGCCGATGGTGCAGCGCATCCAGGAGGTCTCGCCGGTGCCGCTCGACGTGCACCTCATGATCGACGACGCCGATCGCTGGGCCCCGGGCTACGCGGAGACGGGCGCCTACTCGGTGACCTTCCACGCGGAGGCGGCGGAGGACTCGGTGGCGGTGGCGCGACGCCTGCGCGACATCGGCGCTCGCGCAGGGATCGCGCTCAAGCCCGGCACGCCCGTCGAGCCCTACCTCGAGCTGCTCCCGGAGTTCGACCTGGTGCTCGTCATGACGGTGGAGCCCGGTTTCGGCGGCCAGTCCTTCATGCCCGAGGTCATGCCCAAGCTGCAGGCCCTGCGCGCCGAGCGCGAGCGCACCGGGCTCGACGTCTGGCTGCAGGTCGACGGCGGCATCGCGCTCGATACGATCGCGATCGCGGCCGAGGCCGGCGCGGACACCTTCGTGGCAGGCAGCGCCGTCTACGGCAAGCCGGACACGGATGCGGCGATCACCGAGCTGCGCGACGCGGCCCGTCGCGGCGCCCACGCCCACTCAACCCGCCACGACGAAGGGCCCGGCATCCTCGGAGGCCGGGCCCTTCGTCGATGGATCAGCGCAGTGCGCCGGCGAAGTCCTCGAAGGCCTGCTCGGGCGCGACCTCGCGCACGGTGAGCTGGCCCTGCTCGTCGTAGGGCTCGGAGGCGAGCTCCCAGCGGCCCTCGCCCACGGTGCGGATGCTCGCGGTGCGGCTGCCCGACTCCAGGGTCGTCACGACGACGCTCGCCGCGGCGGGCGCGCCGAGCTCTCCGGCCTCGAGCGCGCTTCGCGCCTGCTCGATGGCCTGGTCGAGCGCATCCGAGCCGCCCTCCACGGGCGTGATGTCGTAGATGCCGAAGCCGCGGGCGCCGAGCAGCACGGTGCCGGCGGTGTCGCTGCTGATGAAGATGTTCGAGCGGCTCGCGTCGATGCTCACGACGCCCACCTCGACCCAGCGGTCGGCGGTGGTCAGCACGGCGGTGACGCGGGCCGCTCCGCCGGTCGGCACGGCGCTGCCGTCCTGCAGCTGCAGCAGCTCGCGCACCACGAGGGTGGCGTAGCCGGCGCCGAGCAGCTCGTTGCCCTCGACCTCCGGCAGCCGCAGGGCCTTGCGGCTCGCATCGGACGCGGCGCCCGGGTTGAAGGAGAGCAGCGCGAGGAGCTCGTGACCGGTGAAGCCGATCGTCTCGGTGGACTCGTGGGTGGGCGCGTCGGTCATCGTCAGCTCCAGAGGTTTGTTCGGTCGTGCGCGGAGCACGGGCTCCGACCTCCCACCGTAGCGCTGTCCACCCGTGGATGAGGGGTCGCCGACTCAGCGCGTCGTCATCTTCAGAGAGCTTGCAGCTAGACGAGGCGTCTCGGCGGCGTCCCGGGGCCCGCTACGCTGGTGCGGTGAAATCCTTCGATGCGCTGTACGCCGAGCTCGCCGTGAAGGCGAAGGAGCGGCCGGAGGGATCCGGCACCGTCGCGCAGCTCGACGCCGGGGTCCACGCGATCGGCAAGAAGATCGTCGAGGAGGCCGCCGAGGTCTGGATGGCCGCCGAGTTCCAGTCGAAGGACGAGGCCGCCGAGGAGATCTCGCAGCTGCTCTACCACCTGCAGGTGATGATGCTCGCGAAGGGCATCTCGCCGGAGGACGTCTACCGACATCTCTGAGCACGCGCTCGAGTCGTCCGTCACCCTCCATCCCCGTCAGGAGCACCCATGCTGAAGATCGCCGTGCCCAACAAGGGCTCGCTCTCCGAGACCGCCGCCCAGATGCTCGCGGAGGCCGGCTACCACGGCCGTCGCGACCCCAAGGAGCTCATCGTCACCGACGCCGCGAACGGCGTCGAGTTCTTCTACCTGCGCCCGCGCGACATCGCCACCTACGTGGGCTCCGGCGCCCTCGACGTCGGCATCACGGGCCGCGACCTGCTGCTCGACTCGCACTCCAAGGCCCGCGAGATCGAGAGCCTCGGCTTCGCCCGCTCCACGTTCCGCTTCGCCGGCCCGGTCGGCCGGTTCCAGGAGCTCGGGGATCTGCAGGGCAAGCGCATCGCGACGAGCTACGAGAGCCTCGTCGGCGACTTCCTCGCCGAGGCCGGCATCACCGCCGACATCGTGCACCTCGACGGCGCCGTGGAGTCCGCGGTGCGCCTGGGCGTGGCGGATGCGGTGGCCGACGTCGTCGAGACCGGCTCCACGCTGAAGAAGCAGGGCCTCGAGATCTTCGGCCCGGTCATCCTCGAGTCGACCGCGGTGCTGGTCACCGCCGACCAGGACATCCCGGGTCTGGCCAAGCTGCAGCGCCGCCTGCAGGGGGTCGTCGTCGCGCGGCAGTACGTGCTGCTCGACTACGACCTGCCGAGGACCCTGCTCGAGCAGGCGACCGCGATCGCCTCGGGCTTCGAGTCGCCGACCGTGTCGCCGCTGCAGGATCCGGAGTGGATCGCCGTGCGCGTGATGGTGCCCCGCAAGGGCGTCAACGCGGTCATGGACGACCTCTACGAGCTCGGCGCCCGCGCGATCCTCGTCACCCCGATCGCCGCGGCCCGCATCTGATGTCCGTCGCGGTGCGGGTGATCCCCTGCCTCGACGTCGCCGCCGGCCGCGTCGTCAAGGGCGTCAACTTCCTGAACCTCGAGGACCAGGGCGACCCGGTCGAGTTGGCCGCGCGGTACTTCGAGCAGGGCGCCGACGAGATCACCTTCCTCGACGTCACGGCCACCGTCGACGACCGCTCCACGACCTACGACGTCGTGCGCGCGACGGCCGAGCAGGTCTTCATCCCGCTCACCGTCGGCGGCGGCGTGCGCTCCGACGAGGACGTCGCGCGGCTGCTCGCGCACGGCGCCGACAAGGTCGGCGTCAACAGCGCGGCGATCGCCCGCCCGGCGCTGCTCGGTGAGATCGCCGACCGCTTCGGCGCGCAGGTGCTGGTGCTCTCGCTCGACGTCAAGCGCAGCGAGCGCACGGCGAGCGGCTTCGTCGTCACGACGCACGGCGGCCGCAGGGAGACCGAGCTCGACGCCCTCGACTGGGCGCGCGAGGCCATCGAGCGGGGCGCGGGCGAGCTGCTCGTCAACTCGATCGATGCCGACGGCACCAAGCGCGGCTTCGACATCGAGCTCATCGGCCTGATGCGCGAGCTCAGCAGCGTGCCGGTGATCGCCTCCGGCGGCGCCGGCGCGGTCGAGCACTTCCCGCCGGCGATCGCCGCCGGCGCCGATGCGGTGCTCGCCGCCAGCGTGTTCCACCGTTCCGAGCTCACCGTCGGCCAGGTCAAGGAGGCCCTCGCGGCCTCCGGCGCCCTCGTCCGCTGATCCACGACACGACCGGAGCCATCATGAACGCCACCGACGTCGACGCCGTCCTCGCCCGCGCGAGCTTCACCGGCGACGGGCTGCTGCCCGCTATCATCCAGCAGCACGACACCCTCGAGGTGCTCATGATGGGCTGGATGGACGCGGAGGCCCTGCGCCGCACGCTCACCGAGGGCCGGGTCACCTTCTGGTCGCGCTCGCGTCAGGAGTACTGGCGCAAGGGCGACACCTCCGGCCACGCCCAGTACGTCAAGGCCGCGGCGCTCGACTGCGACGCCGATACGCTGCTCGTGACCGTCGAGCAGATCGGCGCGGCCTGCCACACCGGCGAGCGCTCCTGCTTCGACGTCGACCCCCTCGCGCCCGTGCAGGGCGCCCCCGCCTGAGCCGGGAGGCCAGCATGACCAGCACGACCACCCGCGCCGCCTTCGACGCCCTGCTCGACGGGCACCGCGTGGTGCCCGTCGTGCGCGAGCTCTTCGCCGACGGCGAGACGCCCGTCGCCCTCTACCGCAAGCTCGCGGCCGGCCGGCCGGGCACCTTCCTGCTCGAGTCGGCGGAGCAGGGCGGCATCTGGTCGCGCTTCTCCTTCGTCGGCGTGCGCTCCTTCGGCGTGCTGGGCCAGGACGGCGACCGCAGCGAGTGGATCGGCTACGGCCTCACCGAGCAGCGGGCCTTCGGCGGCGCAGCCCCCGAGGCCCCGCTGGAGGCCGTCGAGCTCCTCTACGAGCGCTGGCGCACGCCCGCCGTGCCGGGCATGCCGCCGCTGACCGGCGGACTGGTCGGCTTCATCGGCTGGGAGGCGATCCGCCAGCTCGAGAAGCTGCCCGAGGCGAAGCCCCGCGAGTTCGCCGTGCCCGGCCAAGCGCTGGGCTTCGTCGCCGACCTCGTGGTGCTCGATCACCAGCAGGGCACGGTCCAGCTCATCGGCCCCGCGCACACCGCCGGGGCGCGGGCCGCGGCCGCGGTGTGGGCGGAGGCGCCGGCCCGCCGCGACGAGCGCGTCGAGGCGCTCGCGCAGCCGGGCGAGCCGGCGCTCGCGGTCATCGACCTGCACGCTCAGGGCTCGCCGCTGCCGCGTGTGAGCCAGGAGGAGTACGAGCAGGCGGTGCTGCGCTCGAAGGAGCACATCCGCGACGGCGACGTCTTCCAGGTGGTCGTCTCGCAGCGCTTCGACCTGCCCACGCAGGCCGATCCCCTCGACGTCTACCGCGTGCTGCGCGCGCTCAACCCGAGCCCGTACATGTACCTGCTCTCGCTCGAGAGCGGCGCGGGGGAGCCGTACGCGATCGTCGGCTCCAGCCCGGAGGCCCTCGTCAAGGTGCAGGGCGATCGCGTGCTCACCCACCCGATCGCCGGCTCGCGCCCGCGCGGCGCCGGCCCGGAGGAGGACCAGGCCCTCGCCGAGGAGCTGCTCGCCGACGAGAAGGAGCGCGCCGAGCACCTGATGCTCGTCGACCTCGCCCGCAACGACCTCGCCCGGGTCTGCCGCCCCGGCAGCGTCGAGGTGACCGAGTTCATGCGGGTCGAGCGGTTCAGCCACATCATGCACATCGTCTCGACCGTCGAGGGCTCGCTCCGCGAGGGCAGCAGCCCCGTCGACGCCTTCCGCTCCACCTTCCCGGCGGGCACCCTCTCGGGCGCGCCGAAGCCGCGCGCGCTCGAGATCATCACCGACCTCGAACCCGCCCAGCGCGGGGTCTACGGCGGGGTGGTCGGCTACTTCGGCTTCGCCGGCGACGCCGATCTGGCGATCGCGATCCGCACCGCCGTGCTCGCGAACGGCATGGCCCACGTGCAGGCGGGGGCCGGGCTCGTCGCCGACTCGGTACCGACGACCGAGCACGAGGAGGCGCGCAACAAGGCCACCGCACCGCTGCGCGCGGTCGCCATCGCGAACGCGCTCAAGGCGGTCGGCGCATGAGCCCGAAGCGCCTCAAGGGCACCATCCTCGGCGCGCTCGCGCTGCTCAACCTCGGGCTGCTGCTCACCTGGACGCAGACCTGGGTTTCGCTCGAGATCCCGGTGGCGGATGCGCTGCGCACGATCGAGGCGACCGGCGAGACGGTCGCCCCCGCCTTGAGCGCGCTGGCGCTGGCCGGCCTCGCGCTCATCGCGGCGATCGCGCTGGCGGGGCCGGTGTTCCGGATCGTGCTGGCCGTGCTGCAGGGGCTCCTGGCCGCCTGCGCGCTGATCTCCTCGGTGCTGCCGCTGCTCGATCCGCTCGCCGTCGCGGCGCCCGCCGCCATCGCGGCGACCGGCGTCACCGAGTTCTCCACCGGATCGGCGAACGGCGACGAGCCGTGGGCCCTCTCCGCCTGGCCCTACGTCGCGATCGTCTGCAGCGCGCTGCTGCTCGCCGTCGCCGTCGCCGTGCTGGTCACCAGCCGGCGCTGGCCCGTGTCGTCGCGCAAGTACCAGGCGGCCGGCGGTACGACCTCGGCGCCCGTCGACGGCCCCCGCGACCGCGTCGCCGACTGGGACGCGGTGACTCACGGCGACGACCCGACCGATCGCGGAGGATCGGGCGAGCCGAGCGCGGACGCGCCGGCATCCGAACCCCGCTGACCGGCTCGCGCCGACCCCGCCTCCGCCCGCGTGGTGGCACCGGGGCACCCCGCACCGACGTTAGGATGGACGCATGAGCACTGAGCCCGAAGAGCCCGGACACGGCCACTCACCCGCAGCCTGGACCGCGGTCGTCATCATGCTGGTCGGCTTCACCATCGGCACCGTCGCCTTCTTCCTCGTGGGCACGGTCCCGGAGTTCGCGGACTCCGCCTGGATCGTCTGGGCCTCCGCCGTGCTCGTGCTGGTCGGCCTCGCGGTCGGCTGGGGCATGGCCAAGGCCGGCTACGGCGCCAAGGGCCCGAAGTACTCGCCGAAGGCCCACTGACCCGTGCTCGGCGATCTCGTCGCCGGAGCCCTCGAGGACGCCGCCTCCCGGCGCGAGCACCGCACGCTCGCGCAGGTCGAGGCCGACGCCCTGGCGCGCCCCGCAGCACTCGACGCCCTCGCGGCGCTCGCCCCCGCCGACCGGGTCAAGATCCTCGCCGAGGTGAAGCGCGCGAGCCCCTCGCGCGGCGATCTCTCCGCGATCCCCGACCCCGCGGCCCTCGCGGTCTCCTACGAGACCGGCGGCGCCAGCGCGATCAGCGTGCTCACCGAGCAGCGCCGGTTCAAGGGCTCGCTGGACGACCTCGAGCAGGTGCGTCAGGCCGTCTCCGTGCCCGTGCTGCGCAAGGACTTCATCGCGGAGCCCTACCAGGTGCTCGAGGCGCGCGCCGCCGGCGCCGACCTGGTGCTGCTGATCGTCGCCGCGCTCGAGCAGCCGCTGCTCGCGGAGCTCTACAGGCTCATCGGCGAGCTGGGCATGACCGCGCTGGTCGAGACCCACTCGGCCGACGAGGTGCAGCGCGCGCTCGACATCGGCGCGCAGGTCGTCGGCGTCAACGCCCGGAACCTGTCGACCTTCGAGCTCGACCAGCACCTGTTCGGCCGCCTGGCCGACCAGATCCCCTCCGGCGTCGTCCGCATCGCGGAGTCGGCGGTCAAGACCGCCGACGACGTGGCGCACTACCGCCGCGCCGGTGCCGATGTCGTGCTCGTGGGGGAAGCGCTCGTCACGGGCGACCCCGCGCGCACCCTTGCCGAATTCCTGGAGGTTGGCGACCATGGCGCTGCGTGACGAGACCGGACCCTACTTCGGCGCCTACGGCGGCCGTTGGGTGCCGGAGTCCCTGGTGGCCGCGCTCGACGAGCTCTCCGAGGTGTGGGAGCACGCGAAGACCGATCCGGCCTTCATCGACGAGTTGAACGAGCTGCACCGCAGCTACTCGGGTCGTCCGTCGATCATCACCGAGGTGCCGCGCTTCGCCGCGCACGCGGGCGGCGCGCGCATCATCCTCAAGCGCGAGGATCTCAACCACACCGGTTCGCACAAGATCAACAACGTGCTCGGCCAGGCGCTGCTCACCAAGCGGATCGGCAAGCGCCGCGTCATCGCCGAGACCGGCGCCGGTCAGCACGGGGTCGCCACCGCGACCGCTGCCGCGCTCTTCGGGCTCGAGTGCACCATCTACATGGGCGAGGTCGACACCGAGCGCCAGGCGCTCAACGTCGCCCGCATGCGTCTGCTCGGCGCCGAGGTCGTCGCCGTGAAGAGCGGATCGCGCACCCTCAAGGACGCGATCAACGACGCGATGCGCGACTGGGTCACCAACGTCGAGCACACCAACTACATCTTCGGCACGGTGGCGGGGCCGCATCCGTTCCCGGCGATGGTGCGCGACCTGCAGAAGATCATCGGCGAGGAGGCCCGCGAGCAGGTGCTGGCGCTCACCGGCCGCTTGCCGGACGCGATCGCCGCCTGCGTCGGCGGCGGGTCGAACGCCATGGGCATCTTCCACGCCTTCCTCGACGATCAGGACGTCCGCCTGCTCGGCTACGAGGCCGCGGGGGACGGCGTCGAGACGCCCCGCCACGCCGCCACGATCGGCAAGGGCCGCCCCGGGGTGCTGCACGGCGCCCGCAGCTACCTGCTGCAGGACGAGGACGGCCAGACCGTCGAGTCGCACTCGATCTCCGCCGGCCTGGACTACCCGGGCGTCGGCCCCGAGCACGCCTGGCTGGCCGATCTCGGCCGCGCCGAGTACCGTCCGGTCACCGACACGGCGGCGATGGAGGCCCTGCGCCTGCTCAGCCGCACCGAGGGCATCATCCCCGCCATCGAGTCCGCGCACGCCCTCGCCGGCGCCCTCGAGCTCGGCAAGGAGCTCGGCCCGGAGTCGATCATCCTCGTCAACCTCTCCGGCCGCGGCGATAAGGACATGACCACTGCCGCGCACTGGTTCGACCTCATCGACGAGGGGGCGGAGCAGTCATGAGCGCCGATGCCCCGGGCGCGGTCGCGCGCCTCATCGACGAGCGTCGCGCGCAGGGAACCGGCATCCTCGTCGGCTACCTGCCCATCGGGTTCCCCGATCTCGCGACGAGCATCGACGCCGCGGTGACGCTCGCCGAGAACGGCGTGGACGTCATCGAGCTCGGTCCGCCCTACTCCGATCCCGTCATGGACGGGCCGGTCATCCAGGCTGCGACCCAGCAGGCACTCGCGAACGGCTTCAAGCTGCGGCACACCTTCGAGGCGGTGCGCGGCATCACCGAGCGCAGCGACGCCCCGGTGCTCGTCATGAGCTACTGGAACCCCGTGCAGCAGTACGGCGTCGACCGCTACGCGGCTGAGCTGAAGGCCGCCGGCGCCGCGGGCATGATCACCCCCGACCTCATCCCCGATGAGGCCGGCGAGTGGTTCGAGGCCTCCGAACGGCACGGCCTCGAGCGCGTCTTCCTCGCCGCGCCGAGCTCGTCGCCGGACCGGCTCCGCACGGTCGCCGAGCGCAGCCGGGGCTTCGTCTACGCCGTCTCGACCATGGGCATCACCGGCGCGCGAGCGGATGTGGACGCGGCCGCCCGCGGGCTCGTCGGCCGCCTGCGCGAGGCCGGCGCGGAGCGCGCCTGCGTCGGCATCGGCGTCTCGACCGCCGAGCAGGTGCGCGAGATCCTCGGCTACGCCGACGGCGCCATCGTCGGCTCCGCGCTCGTCAAGGCCCTCGCCGACGGCGGGCTCGACGCGCTCGGCGCGCTCGCGGCCGAGCTGGCCGCGGGCAAGGCCTGACCCCACCACCGCTGTAGAGTTGCCGCGGCGCGCCCGCGTGCCCCGCATTCGACGAACTGAAAGGCGATCACGGACGTGACCTCCGACCTGAGCACCGCGACCGCGGGCATCCCCAGCCCGGATCCGGCCCTGGCCTCCTTCAACCTGGGCCAGTGGCTGCGCGACGTGGGCCTCGCCTGGTTCCCGTGGGACGTCACGATCCACGCCTACGCGATCTGCATCCTCGTGGGCATCGTGCTCGCCGTGCTCATCACGAACCACCGCCTGACCAAGCGCGGCGGCGAGAAGTGGGTCGTCGTCGACATCGCGATCCCGACGGTGCTGCTCGGCATCGTCGGCGCCCGGCTCTACCACGTGCTCACGCACCTGACGGACTACACCGAGGACCCCCGCGGCATCATCTCGGCGTTCTTCGTCTGGGAGGGCGGGCTCGCCATCTTCGGCTCGCTGCTCTTCGGCGCACTGGGCATCTGGCTCGGCTGCCGCTGGACCGGCATCCGCTTCTGGAGCTTCGTCGACGCGCTCGCGCCGGGTCTCCTCGTGGCGCAGGCCTTCGGACGCTTCGGCAACTACTTCAACCAGGAGCTCTTCGGTCTGCCGACCGACCTGCCCTGGGGTCTGCGGATCGACGCGGGCAACTCGGCGATCCCGGTCGGCCTGCCCGAGGGCACGCTGTTCCACCCGACCTTCCTCTACGAGATGCTCTGGAACGCCGCGGGCGCGATCATCCTCATCGTCGTCCTCGAGCGCGCGCTGCGCCTGCAGTGGGGCAAGGCGATCGGCTTCTACCTCATCTGGTACGGCATCGGCCGCACCTGGTTCGAATCGATCCGCGTCGACCCGAGCGACGTCTACCTCGGCATCCGCACCAACGTCTGGGCCGCCCTCGGCGCGATCGTCATCGGTGCGATCATCATCATCGTCCAGTCGAAGCGGCACACCGGCGCCGAGCCCGGCGTGTACGTCGCCGGCCGCGGACCCACCGACGATCAGTCGGTAGAGTCGGACGCGGTCTACTCGGAGCACGACGACCTCGACGCGGACCCCGCGGAGGGTTCGGACGCCGAGCCGGCGGCGACTGCGAAGAGCGGATCCGCACCCCGGTCCTGAGCACGGGGGCGCATCGGCAGCCGCCGGGCGCCCCGCGCAGGATCACCTCGGGCCAGCGCAGTCCCGCACCCCTTCCCTCGTCTCCCGTGAGGACGGTCCCCATGGCACAGAACCCCGTGTTCTCCCGCTACTCGACGATGCCCGAGAAGACCGGACTGTTCGATCCGCGCCACGAGAAGGACGCCTGCGGCCTCGCCATGGTGGCCACGCTCCGGGGCACGCCGGGCCACGACATCGTCGACGCGGCGCTCGACGCGCTGCGCAACCTCGAGCATCGCGGGGCGGTCGGCTCGGATGCGGGAACGGGCGACGGCGCGGGCATCCTCACCCAGATGCCGGATGCGTTCCTGCGGGCCGTAGCACCGGCGGAGCTGCCCGAGGCCGGCCGCTACGCGGTCGGCAACGCCTTCCTGCCGCTCGACGCCGACGAGCGCGCCGAGCTGCTGGTGCGCCTGGCCGGCCTCGCCGAGCAGGAGGACCTGCAGGTGCTCGGCTGGCGCGAGATCCCGGTGCGCCCCGAGGTGCTGGGCACCCTCGCCCGCAAGGCCATGCCCGGTTTCGGGCAGCTCTTCCTCACGAGCACCCGTCGCGACGAGGATGGCCGCGCGCCGGCCGGCATCGCGCTGGATCGTCAGACCTTCCGCTTCCGCAAGCGCGCGGAGCGCGAGCTCGCCGCGTACTTCATGTCGCTGTCGGCGCGCACGCTCACCTACAAGGGCATGGTCACGACCCTGCAGCTCGAGCCCTTCTTCCCCGATCTGTCGGACGAGCGCTTCGCCACCAAGCTCGCCATCGTGCACTCGCGCTACTCCACGAACACCTTCCCGTCCTGGCCGCTCGCGCAGCCGCTGCGCATGATGGCCCACAACGGCGAGATCAACACCGTGGAGGGCAACCGCAACTGGATGCGCGCGCGCCAGTCGCAGCTCGAGTCCGAGCTGCTCGGCGATCTGGGCCCGCTGTTCCCGATCGTCACGCCCGGCGCCAGCGACTCCGCATCCTTCGACGAGGTGCTCGAGCTGCTCAACCTCGCGGGCCGGTCGATGCCGCACGCGATGATGATGATGGTGCCCGAGGCGTGGGAGAAGCAGGACGGCTACCCGCAGGAGCTCGCCGACTTCTACGAGTACCACTCGTCGATGATGGAGCCGTGGGACGGACCCGCCGCGCTGACGTTCACGGACGGCACCGTCGTCGGCGCGACCCTCGACCGCAACGGGCTCCGCCCCGGGCGCTTCCTCGTGACCGACGATGGGCTCGTCGTGCTGGGCTCCGAGATCGGCGTGCTCGACGTCGCGCCCGAGAAGGTCGTCCGCAAGGGCCGTCTGCGCCCCGGCAAGATGTTCGTCGTCGACACCGAGGCCGGCCGTATCGTCGAGGACGACGAGATCAAGGCCGAGCTGGCGGGGCTGCAGCCCTGGGGCGAGTGGATCCGCGAACAGCGCATCAATCTGCGCGACCTGCCCGAGCGCGAGCACATCGTGCATACGCCGGCCTCGATCGTGCGCCGGCAGCGCACCTTCGGCTACACCGAGGAGGAGGTGCGGATCCTGCTCACCCCGATGGCCCGCACCGGCGCCGAGCCGCTCGGCGCGATGGGCTCGGACACGCCGATCGCCGTGCTCTCGCAGCGGCCCCGGCTGCTCTTCGACTACTTCGTGCAGCAGTTCGCGCAGGTGACGAATCCGCCGCTCGACTCGATCCGCGAGGAGGTCGTCACCTCCCTGCGCGCCGGCATCGGCCCCGAGCTCAACCTGCTCGAGGCGACCCCGCAGCACGCCCGCCAGGTCGTGCTCGACTTCCCCGTCATCGACAACGACGAGCTCGCCAAGATCCAGCACCTCGACGCGCAGCCCGGCAGCCGCGCGACGACCGTGCTGCGCGGCCTCTACCGCGTCGACGAGGGCCCGGGCGGCCTGGAGCGGCGTCTCGCCGAGCTCTGCGCGGAGGCCGACGAGGCGATCGTCGCCGGTGCCCGCTACCTCGTCATCAGCGACCGCGACTCCACCGGCGATCTCGCGCCCATCCCCTCGCTGCTGTCGCTCGCGGCGGTGCACCACCACCTCATCCGCTCGTCCACCCGCATGCGGGTGGGACTCGTCGTCGAGGCCGGCGACGTGCGCGAGGTGCATCACGTGGCGACCCTCATCGGCTACGGCGCGAGCGCGGTGAACCCGTACCTGGCGATGGAGACCAGCGAGAACCTCGTGCGCAGCGGCATGCTCACCGCGGTGACCCCCGAGCAGGCGGTGCGCAACGTGATCAAGGCGCTCGGCAAGGGTGTGCTCAAGATCATGTCGAAGATGGGCATCTCGACGGTCTCCTCCTACGCGGGCGCGCAGGCCTTCGAAGCGGTCGGCCTCAGCCAGGAGTTCGTGGACGCCTACTTCACCGGCACGTCGACGATGCTCGGCGGCAACGGTATGGCGGTCGTGGCGGAGGAGAACGCGTCGCGCCACCGCGAGGCCTACCCCGAGGACCCGACGGCGATCGCCCACGAGCGGCTCGCCACGGGCGGCGAGTACCAGTGGCGCCGGGAGGGGCCGCCCCACCTCTTCAACCCGGAGACGGTCTTCCGTCTGCAGCACGCGACGCGATCCGGGCGGATGGACGTCTTCCGCGAGTACACGAGCGCCGTCGACCGCCAGGCGGAGGAGCTGATGACGCTGCGGGGCATGTTCCGGTTGCGCACCGGCGAGCGCCCTGCGATCCCGCTCGACGAGGTCGAGCCGATCAGCGCCATCGTCCGGCGCTTCTCGACGGGCGCGATGAGCTACGGCTCGATCAGCGAGGAGGCGCACACGACCCTCGCGGTCGCGATGAACCGGCTCGGCGGCAAGTCGAACACCGGCGAGGGCGGCGAGGACGTCGACCGCCTGCTCGACCCGGAGCGCCGCAGCGCGATCAAGCAGGTCGCCTCGGGTCGCTTCGGCGTGACGAGCATGTACCTGACCCACGCCGACGACATCCAGATCAAGATGGCGCAGGGCGCCAAGCCCGGCGAGGGCGGCCAGCTGCCGCCCCAGAAGGTCTACCCCTGGGTCGCGCGCACCCGCGGCGGCACGCCCGGCGTCGGCCTCATCTCGCCGCCGCCGCACCACGACATCTACTCGATCGAGGATCTCAAGCAGCTGATCTTCGACCTCAAGCGCGCCAATCCCGCTGCGCGCGTGCATGTGAAACTGGTGAGCCAGTCGGGCATCGGGGCCGTGGCCGCGGGCGTCACGAAGGCCCTCGCCGACGTCGTGCTGGTCTCGGGCCACGACGGCGGCACCGGCGCGAGCCCGCTCAACTCGCTCAAGCACGCGGGCACCCCCTGGGAGATCGGCCTCGCCGAGACCCAGCAGACCCTCATGCTCAACGGCATGCGCGACCGCGTCGTCGTGCAGGTCGACGGGCAGATGAAGACCGGCCGCGACGTGATCATCGCAGCGCTGCTCGGCGCCGAGGAGTACGGCTTCGCCACCGCGCCGCTCGTCGTCTCCGGCTGCGTCATGATGCGCGTCTGCCATCTCGACACCTGTCCCGTCGGCGTCGCGACGCAGAACCCGGTGCTCCGCTCGCGCTACACGGGCAAGCCGGAGTTCGTCGTGAACTTCTTCGAGTTCCTCGCGCAGGAGGTGCGCGAGCTGCTGGCCGAGCTGGGCTTCCGCAGTCTCGACGAGGCGATCGGACGGCGCGAGCTGCTCGACGTCGACCGCGCGGTGCGGCACTGGAAGGCCGACGGCCTCGACCTCTCGCCGATCCTCGACGGCCCCGAATTCGCCGACGACGAGCCGGTGCGCAACCATCGCCAGCAGGAGCACGAGCTCGAGCAGCACTTCGACATCGAGCTCATCCGCCGCAGCCACGACGCCCTCGAGCACGGTCGACCGGTGCGCATCGAGCGCGAGGTGCGCAACACCGAGCGCGCCGTCGGCACGATGCTGGGTCACGAGCTCACGAAGCGCCACGGGGCCGAGGGGCTCGAGCCGGGCACCATCGACGTCGTGCTGCGCGGCACGGCGGGGCAGAGCTTCGGCGCCTTCGTGCCGCGGGGCATCCGCCTGCAGCTCGTCGGCGACGCCAACGACTACGTGGGCAAGGGCCTCTCCGGCGGCGAGATCGTGGTCCGCCCCGATCCCTCGGCGGGCTTCGTCGCCGAGCGCAACGTCATCGCCGGCAACGTGATCGGCTACGGAGCCACGGGCGGCACGATGCACCTGCGGGGCGTCGTGGGCGAGCGCTTCCTCGTGCGCAACTCCGGCGCCACGGCGGTCGTCGAGGGGGTGGGCGACCACGCGCTCGAGTACATGACCGGCGGCACGGCGCTCATCCTGGGCCCGGTCGGCCGCAACCTCGGCGCCGGCATGTCCGGCGGCGTCGCCTACGTGCGCGGCCTGCGCGCCGAGCAGGTCAATCGCGATGCCGTGGCGACGGGCGAGCTCCGGCTCGAGCAGCTCGACCGCAGCGACGTGGAGCTGCTGCGCACGTTGCTGGAGCAGCATGTCGAGCGCACCGCTTCGACGCTGGCCGAGCAGCTGCTCGGCGATCTGGAGTCGGTGGCGGGCGAGTTCGTCAAGGTGCTGCCCCGCGACTACGCCGCCGTGCTGGCGACTCGCCAGCACGCGGTGGACGAGGGGTTGGACCCGGACGGCGACGTCGTCTGGGAGCGGATTCTGGAGGTGACCGGTGGCTGACCCGAAGGGCTTCCTCAAGACGACGGAGCGCGAGCTCCCCAAGCGCCGGCCCGTTCCGGTGCGGCTCATGGACTGGAAGGAGGTCTACGAGCAGAGCGACCCCGGCCAGCTGCGCCGTCAGGCCGGCCGCTGCATGGACTGCGGCGTCGCCTTCTGCCACCAGGGCTGCCCTCTCGGCAACCTGATCCCGGAGTGGAACGACCTCACCTGGCGCGGCGAGGGCCGGCAGGCGATCGAGCGTCTGCACGCCACCAACAACTTCCCCGAGTTCACGGGCCGCCTCTGCCCCGCCCCGTGCGAGTCGTCCTGCGTGCTGGGCATCAACCAGCCGCCCGTGACGATCAAGCAGGTCGAGGTCTCGATCATCGATCAGGCCTTCGGCAAGGGATGGGTGGAGCCGCATCCGCCCCAGCGCCTGACCGGCAAGTCGGTCGCGGTCGTCGGCTCCGGACCGGCGGGCCTCGCTGCGGCCCAGCAGCTCACCCGTGCCGGCCACACCGTGCGCGTCTACGAGCGCGACGACCGGATCGGCGGCCTGCTGCGCTACGGCATCCCCGACTTCAAGATGGAGAAGCACCACATCGACGCGCGCATCACGCAGATGCGCGCCGAGGGCACCCGCTTCCAGGCGGGCACAGAGATCGGTCGCGACCTCTCCTGGGCCGACCTCAAGGCCCGCTTCGACGCCGTCGTCGTCGCCACCGGCGCCACCGTGCCGCGCGAGCTGCCGATCCCCGGCCGCGACCTCGCCGGCGTGCACTTCGCGATGGAGTACCTCGTGCAGGGCAACCACGCGGTGGCCGGCGACGACCAGGCCGAGCAGATCACCGCGGAGGGCAAGCACGTGATCGTCATCGGCGGCGGCGACACCGGTGCGGACTGCATCGGCACCGCGCACCGGCAGCGGGCGCTCAGCGTGACCAACCTCGCCATCGGTCAGCAGCCGCCGGCCGACCGCCCCGAGCACCAGCCCTGGCCCACCTTCCCCACCGTGTTCGAGGTCTCGAGCGCCCACGAGGAGGGCGGCGAGCGCCACTACCTCGCCTCGACCGTCGAGTTCCTGGCGAACGAGGTGGGCGAGGTGCGCGCCCTGCGCGTCGCGGAGACCGAGTTCGTCGACGGCCGCCGCGTGCCCAAGGCGGGCACCGAGCGCGAGATCCCCGCCGACCTCGTGCTCATCGCTATGGGCTTCACCGGGGCCGAGCGCGACACGCTCGACGCCCAGCTGCCGATAGCCTTCGATGACCGCGGCAACGTCGCCCGGGACGGCGACTACCAGACGGGCGAGCCGGGCGTGTTCGCCGCTGGCGACGCCGGCCGCGGCCAGTCCCTCATCGTCTGGGCCATCGCGGAGGGACGAGCCGCCGCCGCGGCGGTGGACCGCTACCTCGAGGGCAGCACCGCGCTGCCCGCGCCGGTTCGGCCCACGGACCGCGCCATCAGCATCTGACGACCGACCGACCGACCAGTACCGAGGCAAGGACACACGAAGGAATCATGAGACGCGCGAAGATCGTCGCCACGCTCGGCCCGGCAACCTCCAGTTACGAGAACATCAAGGCCATCATCGAGGCGGGCGTCGACGTCGCCCGCATGAACCTCAGCCACGGCAGCTACGCCGTGCACGAGGAGGTCTACGCGAACGTGCGCAGGGCCGCGGCCGATGCGGGCAAGCCCGTTGCCGTGCTCGTCGACCTGCAGGGCCCCAAGATCCGACTCGGCAAGTTCGCCGCGGGTCCGCACTACCTCGAGGTCGGTGACGTCTTCACGATCACGACCGAGGAGGTCGAGGGCACCAAGGAGATCTGCGGCACCACGTTCAAGGGCCTGCCCCAGGACGTCGCCACCGGCGACTTCCTGCTCATCGACGACGGCAAGGTGCGCGTGCGAGTGCTCGACACCGACGGGGTGCGCGTGCGCACCGAGGTCGTCGTCGCCGGCAACGTCTCGAACAACAAGGGCATCAACCTGCCCGGCGTCGCGGTCAACGTGCCCGCCCTCAGTCAGAAGGACGAGGAGGACCTCCGGTGGGGCCTCAAGCTCGGCGCGGACCTCATCGCGCTCTCCTTCGTGCGCAACGCCGAGGACATCGTGCGCGTGCACGAGATCATGGACGAGGAGGGCATCCGCCTCCCCGTCATCGCGAAGGTCGAGAAGCCGCAGGCGGTGGACCACCTCGAGGAGATCATCGAGGCCTTCGACTCGATCATGGTCGCCCGCGGCGACCTCGGTGTCGAGCTGCCGCTCGAAGCCGTGCCGATCGTGCAGAAGCGCGCCGTCGAGATCGCTCGTCGCCTCGCCAAGCCGGTGATCGTGGCGACGCAGATGCTGGAGTCGATGATCTCGAGCCCGGTGCCCACGCGCGCCGAGACCAGCGACGTCGCGAACGCCGTGCTCGACGGCGCCGACGCGGTCATGCTCTCGGGCGAGACCAGCGTGGGGGAGTACCCCGTCGTGACCGTGCAGACGATGGCTCGCATCGTCGCCTCCACCGAGGAGCACGGCCTCGAGCGCATCGCCCCGCTGGGCAGCAAGCCGCGCACGCAGGGCGGCGCGATCACGCTCGCCGCGGTCGACGTGGCCAAGTTCGTCGAGGCGAAGTTCCTCTGCGTCTTCACCGAGTCGGGCGACTCGGCGCGCCGCATGAGCCGTCTGCGCTCGAACATCCCGATGATCGCCTTCACGCCGCACGAGGCTATCCGCCGTCGCATGGCGCTCACCTGGGGTGTGCAGACCTTCAAGGTCGAGACGGTCACGCACACCGACGCGATGTTCCTGCAGGTCGACGAGATCCTGCTCGCCGAGGGTCTCGCGCAGCCCGGCGACAAGGTCGTCGTGATCGCCGGGTCCCCTCCCGGCATCACCGGCTCGACCAACGATCTCCGGGTGCACCGCATCGGCGACGCGGTCAATGCCGCCGCGCCCGCCTACGAGGCGTAGCGCGCAGCGAGGCTCCAGGGGCGGGGGGGGGGGGGGGGGGGGCCGCCCCCGCCGCGGGCGGGGCCCGGGGGGGGGGCCCCCCCCCCCGGGGGGGG
>JASCOA010000062.1 GCA_029959365.1 Microbacteriaceae bacterium PS02343
CCGCCCCCCCCCCCCCCCGGGGGCCCCCCGGCGGGCGGGCGGGGCCGCGCCCCCCCCCGCCCCTCCGTCGTGAGGTCGCTCAGGCCGCGGCGGCGGCCTCGCGGGCGCTGGCTGCGGTCGTCGCGGCGAGCGCCGCGGCGGCCCTGGCCTGCGCCTGCTCGTAGGTGACGCCGGCCAGCTCGGCGCGCACGTCGGCGAGCGCCGCGGGCGTCATCGAGAGCGTGGTGGCCCCGAGGCCGACGAGCACGACGGCGAGCTGCGGGTCGGCCGCGGCCTCGCCGCAGATGCCCACGCCCTTCCCGGCGGTCGCGCCGGCGTCGCCGAGCATCTTGACGAGGCGCAGCACCGCGGGGTGCCACGGGTCCTGATAGCTCGCGACCGAGCCGAGCATCCGGTCGGCGGCCAGCGTGTACTGGGTGAGGTCGTTCGTGCCGATCGACACGAAGTCGGCGGTGGCGAGCACCTGGTCGGCGAGCACCGCGAGCGACGGCACCTCGGCCATGACACCGACGGTGTTCAGGCCCAGCTCCTTGCCGAGCGCGACGAAGTACTCGGTCTCCTCGGCGTCGGCGACCATCGGGGCCATGACCCAGAGGTCGGCCTCGGTCGCGTCCTGGGCGCCCTTGAGCGCGAGGAGCTGGTCGCGCAGGATCTGCTCGCTGGCGCGGAGCGCGCGCAGACCGCGCAGGCCGAGGGCCGGGTTCTCCTCGTGGGCGTCGTTGAGGAAGCTCAGCGGCTTGTCGGCGCCGGCGTCGAGGGCGCGCACGACGACCTTCTTGCCGGGGAACGCCTCGAGCAGCTTCGTGTAGCTGGCCTGCTGGCTCTCGACGCTCGGCGCGGTCTTCGCGTCGAGGAAGAGGAACTCGGTGCGGAACAGGCCCACGCCCTCGGCGCCCAGCGCGACGGCCTCGGGGGCGTCGTCGGGCGAGCCGACGTTCGCGAGCAGCGGCACCTTGCGACCGTCGGCGAGGGCGCCGTCGGTGATGGGGGCGGCGGCCTGCGCCTTGCGCTCTGCGATGCGGCGCTCCGCATCCGCCACCTCGGCGGCGGAGGGGTCGACCGTGACGACGCCGGTGGCCGCATCCGCGACAACGACGGTGCCGTCCGCGAGGTCGAGGGCACCGGTGACCCCGACGATCGCGGGGATCGACTTCGAGCGGGCGAGGATCGCCGTGTGCGAGGTGGGGCCGCCGTCGCGCGTGATGAGCGCGAGCACCTTCTCGAGGTCGAGCAGCGCCGTGTCGGCGGGGGCCAGGTCGGGGGCGACCAGGATGAAGGGGGTGTCGCTCTCGGGCACGCCGGGCGCCGCCACGCCGCGCAGGCGGGC
Organism: Microbacteriaceae bacterium PS02343; assembly: GCA_029959365.1. Lineage (GTDB taxonomy): Bacteria > Actinomycetota > Actinomycetes > Actinomycetales > Microbacteriaceae > Arenivirga. Next base: position 1,328 of record JASCOA010000062.1, read on the forward strand.
GATGATGCGCTGGGCGACGTCGCCGAGGTCGGTGGCCCGCTCGGCCATGTAGCCGCCCATGCCGATGAGCAGGTCGGCGAAGGCCGCGAAGGCCTCGTGCACCGCGCGCTCGCCGGTGCGTCCGCCGTCGACGCGACCGTTGACATCGTCGATCAGCGTGGGGTCCTGGGCCATGAGGGCCTGGGCGTCGAGCACGTCCTTCGCCTCGCCGCCGGCTTTGGCGCCGCGCTCGGTCAGGTCGGCGGCGACCCAGGCGAGGGCCTCGGCGACGCGGTTCTTCTCGGCCGCGGCGTCCCCGTCGAAACGGGTCTCCTCCGGCTCGGGAAGGGGTTCGGGCATACGAAGAACGGGGCCGACCGCGACTGCGCGACCGACACCCACACCGGTGAGTGACATGACCGCGATTCTAAGCGACCCGGTCGGATGCGCCCGCATCCGTGGGAGAGCGTGCAGCGGAGCACCGGCGAACCCGCGGAGCACGCGACCGCGCTCGCTCGCGCCGGAGCACTGCGCCGCAGGAGCGGCGGCGCAGCCATGAGCACAGCGGAGCGTCGGCGACCGCGTCGGCGATGCGGGAGCACTGCACCGCAGGAGCGGCGGCGCAGCCATGAATGCAGCGGAGCGCGAGCGACCGCGCTCGGTCGCGCGGGAGCACTGCGCCGCAGGGGCGGCGGCGCAGCGATAAAAACTGGGCGGGCGCTCCCAGGGGACGGCCCGCCGCATCCGCTCGGCCAGACTGGTCGCTGCGACACGGAGGAGGACCGTCGATGCCGGCAGGACTGCAGCAGCTCGTCAAGCGCGTCATGGCGCTGTTCCCGGTTCGGGTGGTGATGCTGTTCTCGCAGAAGAACGGGCCGCTGCTGGCCAACGGGCTGAGCTTCACGGCCCTGTTCTCGGTGTTCGCGGCGCTGTTCGTGGGGTTCTCGATCTTCGGGTCGGTGCTGCAGGGCAATGTGGATCTGCAGCGGAGGGTGACGGAGTTCCTGCAGCAGCTGCTGCCCGGGCTGTTCGGCAGCGGCGGCCTCAGCACCGAGGATCTCTTCGACCTCAACGGCCGCATCTTCGACCAGGGCGGCCCGGCGCCGATCATCGCCGGCATCGTCGTCGCGCTGATCGCGCTCAACACCGCCCTCAACTGGTTCGGATCGTTCCGGATCGCCTCGCGCTCGCTCGCCGGGCTCGAGCCGCCGCAGGTCAACATCGCGTTGCTCAAGGCCCGCGACCTGCTCGTGGTGCTCGGCTTCGGCGCCGCGCTGCTGATCTCCTTCGGTCTGCTCTTCGTGAGCAACGGCTTCTTCGTGCTGATCTTCGGCGAGGACTCGTTCCTCGCGGGCACGGCGTCGCAGGTCATCACCCTGGCCGTGATGCTCGCCTTCGACACCGCGGTCGTCTGGGCGCTGTTCCGCATCGTCTCGGGCTTCCGCGCGCACTGGACCAACTTCTTCGCGGGCGCCCTGCTCGGCGCGATCGGCCTCGAGGCCCTCAAGTTCCTCGGCACCGCGCTGCTCGGCGGCGCGTCGAACAACCCGCTCATCGCGACCTTCGCGATCCCCGTCGGCCTGCTCATCTTCTTCAACCTGGTCTGCCAGCTGCTGCTCGTCGGCGCGTCCTGGGTGGCGGTCGGCATCGGCGACGACGAGGAGCGCAAGCGCCGAGCGGATGCGCACCAGAAGGCCGCGCCGAAGCTGCGGCGCGGCGGTGCGGTGCGCTGGAACGGCGGCCCCGCATCCGCTCCTCGCCCGAACCGGCCCGCGCTGCGATCGTCGGCGCCTCGAGCGGAGCCGGCCCCTGCGGAGCCCCAGGGCTTCTGGGCGCGGCTGCGCCAGCGCCTCTCGCGTTGACCGGAGCCGTGTCGGCGGCGCTCACTAGACTCGCTGCATGAGCAAGCCCCTGCGCATCGCCTCCGTCAACGTGAACGGCGTGCGCGCCGCCTTCCGCAACGGCATGGGCCCGTGGCTCGACGCGAGCGGCGTCGACATCCTGGCGCTGCAGGAGGTGCGCGCCGCGACCGACGACCTCACCGGCCTGCTCGGCCCGGAGTGGTCGGTGCTGCACGACGCCGCCACGGCCAAGGGCCGCGCGGGCGTCGCGCTCGCGAGCCGCCGTCCGGCCACGATCCACCGCGTCGAGCTCGGCCCGGAGGAGTTCGACAGCGCCGGCCGCTGGCTCGAGGCCGATTTCGAGGTCGAGGGCGGTGCGCTGGTGACCGTGGTGAGCACCTACGTGCACTCGGGCGAGGTCGACACCCCCAAGCAGGTCGAGAAGTGGAAGTTCCTCGACGCGATGACCGAGCGCCTGCCGAAGCTGCGGGCGCACAATCCGCTGGCCGTCGTCGTGGGCGACCTCAACGTGGGCCACCGCGAGCTCGACATCAAGAACTGGCGCGGCAATCGCAAGAAGGCGGGCTTCCTCGCCGAGGAGCGCGCGTACTTCGACGCCTTCTTCGCCGACGAGGGCGCCGCAGCGCCGACCGTCGACGGCAGCGAGCGCACCGGACTCGGCTGGGTCGACGTGGGCCGCCGCCACGCCGGCGAGGTCGAGGGCCCGTACACCTGGTGGAGCAATCGCGGGCAGGCCTTCGACAACGACACCGGGTGGCGCATCGACTACCACGTGGCCACGCCGGAGCTCGCAGCGAGGGTCGTGGACTACCGGGTCGACCGCGCCGCGAGCTACGCCGAGCGATGGTCCGACCACGCTCCCGTCGTCGTCGACTACCGAGTCTGAGCCGCGCGGCTCATCGCACCAGCTAGGAACACCATGAACGCCCGTCCCGTCATCCTCTCCGGCATGCAGCCCTCCTCGGGCTCGCTGCACCTCGGCAACTACCTGGGCGCCCTCGGCAACTGGGTGCGCATGCAGCAGGACTACGACGCCTACTTCTTCGTCGTCGACCTGCACGCCATCACCGTGCCGCAGGAGCCTGAGGCGCTGCGCGCCGCGACCCGCGCCACCGCCGCGCAGTACATCGCCGCGGGCATCGACCCGGCGAAGTCGACGCTCTTCGTGCAATCGCACGTGCCCGCGCACGCGGAGCTCGCCTGGGTGCTCAACACGCTCACCGGCTTCGGCGAGGCCGCGCGCATGACCCAGTTCAAGGACAAGTCGGCCAAGCAGGGCACCGACGCCGCCTCCGTCGGGCTCTTCACCTACCCGGTGCTCATGGCCGCCGACATCCTGCTCTACCAGGCGAACGCGGTGCCGGTCGGCGACGACCAGCGCCAGCACCTCGAGCTGACCCGCGACCTCGCGACCCGCTTCAACAGCCGCTTCGGTGAGACCTTCGTGGTGCCGGAGGCCTTCATCGGCAAGGAGGGCGCCCGCATCTACGACCTGCAGAACCCGACCGCCAAGATGTCGAAGTCGGCGGAGTCGGATGCGGGCCTCATCCGCATCATGGACGAGGCGAACGTCACCAAGAAGAAGATCATGCGGGCTGTGACGGACGCCGACGGCGAGATCCGCTTCGACCGCGAGGCCAAGCCGGGTATCGCGAACCTGCTGACGATCTTCGCCGCGCTGAGCGACCGCACGACCGACTCGCTCGTCGAGGAGTTCGCGGGCGGCGGCTACGGCGACCTCAAGAAGGCGCTCGTGGAGGTCGTGACCGACAAGCTCGGCGCGATCCGCAGTCGCACGCTCGAGCTGCTCGACGACCCGGCCGAGCTCGACCGCACCCTCGGCGCCGCCGCGGACCGCGCCAACGAGCGCGCCGAGGCGACCCTCGCCGAGGTCTACGAGCGGATCGGCCTGCTGCGCCGGCGCTGAGCATGAAGCCCGTCGAACTGCGCTCCGAGCGGCTGCTGCTCGACCAGCCGCGCCCCGAGGATGCGTCGCTGATCGTCGAGGAGCTGCGCGAGCCCGAGATCGAGCACGTGCTCACCACCCCCTGGCCGTACGAGCGGCACCACGCCGAGGGCTTCATCGAGCGCGTCGTACCGCAGGGCTGGGAGTCCGAGCGCGAGTTCACCTGGGCGCTGCGGGCCACCGGTGCCGACGGCCCCGCCGGCTTCGCCGGCATGATCGGGCTGCGCACCGAGCGCCCCGACCTCGGCTACTGGACCGTACGCGCCCACCGCGGCCGCGGGCTCACGACCGAGGCCGTGGGCCTCGTCGCCGACTGGTGGTTCGAGCGCGACGAGCGGCCGCTCGCATGGGAATGCGTCGTCGGCAACGCGGGGTCGGTCGGCGTCGCTCGTGCCGTCGGGTTCCGGTACACCGGCGAGCGGGCGGCCATGGCGGCCTACCGCGACGGATCGCATCCGCTCTCCTGGCACGGCGTGCTGGAGCGCGGGCCTCGGCGACGGCACGAGGGCTGGCCGGCGTGACTCCGCGCGGGCCGGGAGGATGCCCCGCTGCGCCGCCGCACGCCTCGGGCGACCGAGCGGCATGGCCGCAACGCCGCTTCGCCGCGCTCGGGGCGGCGCCGGACGTCACGGACGGCAACGCGGGCCGCGCCCGCGCACCGCGGGCGTAGGATCGCAGCACGTTACGTGCTCCGGGGTCGGTGGGAATCCGAACCGGCGGTACAGTCCGCGACCCGCGGAGGGCTTCGGCCCGAGGCGGTTGAGCCGGTGGAACTCCGGCACCGACGGTGATCAGGCCCCCGGGCCTGTAGTCCGGATGGGAGGCGCACGAACGGATCGGACCGCCGGCGACGGCGCCTCCGCATCCGTTCCGCGGCATCAGCGCGCTCGTGCACCCGCACGATCGCGCAAGCACACCCCGGACCACTCCCCCTTCAGGAGCCGGGCCGCCCGCCCGCCTCCGCGAGCGAGAGCAGGTCCATCCGAATGTTCACCGGCATCATCGAAGAGCGCGGCGAGGTCGTGCGCTGGGAGCCCAGCGGCGACGCGGCGCGGATCACCGTCCGCGGCCCCATCGCCGTCAGCGACGCGGCCCACGGCGACTCCATCGCCGTCGACGGCGTCTGCCTGACCGTCATCGACCAGGGCGACGACTGGTTCACCGCCGACGTCATGGCCGAGTCCATCCAGCGATCCACCCTCGGCGCCGTGCGCCCCGGCCGGCGGGTCAACCTCGAGCGCGCCGCCCGCGTCGGCGACCGTCTCGGCGGCCACATCGTGCAGGGCCACGTCGACGGCACCGCCGAGCTGCTGTCGATCGAGCCCGGCGAGGCCTGGCGGGTGCTGCGCTTCAGCCTGCCCGCCGAGCACGCCCACCTCGTCGCGCAGAAGGGCTCGGTCACCCTCGACGGCGTCTCGCTCACCGTCAGCGGCGTCGGCGACGACTGGCTCGAGGTCTCGCTGATCCCCGAGACCCTCGTCGCCACGAGCCTGGGCGACCTCGCGGTCGGCGACCGAGTGAACCTCGAGACCGACGTGCTCGCACGCCAGGTCGAGCGGCTCGTCGCCGTGCGCGGCATCGAGACGCTCACCGAGGCCGGGGCGGTGCGCTGATGCCGCTCGCCACGATCGCCGAGGCCGTGACCGCGCTCGCGGCCGGTCGCCCCGTCATCGTCGTCGACGACGAGCACCGCGAGAACGAGGGCGACGTCGTGCTCGCCGCCGAGCTCGCGACCGCCGAGACCATCGCCTGGACGGTGCGCAACACCTCCGGCTTCCTCTGCGCGCCGCTCGCGGCGGAGCTCGCCGATGCGCTCGAGCTGCCGCCCATGGTCGCCGTCAACGAGGACCCGCGCGGCACGGCGTACACCGTGACGGTCGACGCCGCCGCGGGGGTGAGCACGGGCATCAGCGCCGCCGATCGGGCGCGCACGCTGCGGGTGCTCGCGGATCCCGCATCCGCTCCGACCGATCTGCACCGCCCGGGGCACGTCGTGCCCCTGCGCGGGCGGCCCGGCGGCGTGCTCGAGCGCGCCGGGCACACCGAGGCGGCGCTCGACCTGCTCGCCCTGGCGGGTCTGCGGCCCGCGGCTGTGATCGGCGAGATCGTCGGCGAGGACGGTGCGATGGCCCGGCTCCCCGAGCTGCTCGCGCTCGGCGAGCGCGAGGGCGTGCCCGTGGTGACGATCGCCGACCTCGTCGCGCTGCGGCGCGGCGCGGAGGCGGCGGCGTGAGCGGCGGTGGCGGCCCGGCGGTGGACGGCTTCGACGGTACCGGCCTGACGGTCGCGATCGTCGCCGGGCGCTGGCACGACACCATCGCCGCGGGCCTGCTCGCCGGTGCGCGTCGAGTGCTCGACGCCTCCGGCGCGACGGTGCTCGAGCACCGCGTGCCCGGCGCCTTCGAGCTGCCGCTCGGCGCGCAGGCGGCCCTCGGAGCCGGGGCGGATGCGGTGGTCGCCCTCGGCGTCATCATCCGCGGCGGCACCCCGCACTTCGAGTACGTCTCGGATGCGGCCACCAGCGGGCTCGCTCGCGTCGCCCTCGACGCGGGCCGCCCGGTCGGCTTCGGACTGCTGACCGTCGACGACGAGCGGCAGGGCCTCGATCGCGCCGGTCTGCCCGGCTCGCTCGAGGACAAGGGCGCCGAGGCTGCGGGCGCGGCGCTCGAGACCGCGCTGCTGCTGCGGTCGATCCGCTGAGCGCAGGGGTGCCGGGGCGGAACCGCCTCGGCGCCCTTTAGCACAGCGGAGTGCGCGATCTCCTCCGAGAACGCGTACAATCGGCAGGTCGTCACAAGCGACCCCCTCTTCCACCGCACCCCCTCCGCGATGCCGCGACCCCGGTGCTCCTCCTGTCGGTGCGGTTCAGCATTCGACTCCCCTGGAGCATCTCCGTGTCTTCGACCACCGCGTCGGCCGCGGGCAGCAGCCCTGCGCCCGCCAACTCCCGTTCCCGCGTCATCTTCGCGAGCCTGATCGGCACCTCGATCGAGTTCTACGACTTCTACGTCTACGCGACCGCGGCCGTCCTCGTCTTCCCCGCGCTGTTCTTCCCGAACGCCGACGGCGTCGTGGCTCAGCTGCAGTCCTTCGCCGTCTTCGGCGTCGCCTTCATCGCGCGCCCGCTCGGGTCGATCGTGTTCGGCCACTTCGGCGACCGGATCGGCCGCAAGGGCACGCTCGTGGCCTCGCTGCTGACGATGGGCATCGCGACCTTTATCATCGGCATCCTGCCGACCGCCCTCACGCCGGGCTGGGAGGTGCTCGCCCCCGCACTGCTGGTGGCGATGCGATTCGGCCAGGGTCTCGGCCTCGGCGGCGAGTGGAGCGGCGCAGCGCTGCTGGCCACCGAGAACGCGCCGAAGGGCAAGCGCGCCATCTACGGCACCTTCCCGCAGCTCGGCGCGCCGATCGGCTTCATCATCGCCAACGGCGTCTTCCTGCTGCTCTCGATCAATCTCGACGCCGAGGCGTTCCAGGCCTGGGGTTGGCGCGTGCCGTTCCTCGCGAGCGCCGTGCTCGTCATCATCGGGCTCTACGTGCGCTTCAAGCTCATCGAGACGCCGGCCTTCCAGAAGGTCGTCGACTCGGGCGAGGTCGCCAAGCTGCCGCTGGCGCGCGCGTTCAAGGTCAGCTGGCGCCAGATGATCCTCGGCGCGTTCATCATGCTCGCCACCTACGTGCTCTTCTACCTGATGACGACGTTCACGCTCACCTACGGCACCACCGCGAGCTCGCTCGAGACCGCGGTGTCGAACGCCGAGGCTGCCGGCAAGCCGATGACCGAGGCGGCGCAGGCCGCGTTCGTGCCCGGGCTCGGCTACCTGCGCAACGACTTCCTCGTCATGCTGATCGTGGGCGTGGTGTTCTTCGGCATCTTCACGCTCGTCGCCGGCCCGCTCGCCGAGAAGTTCGGCCGCCGCAAGATGCTGATCTGCGTCACCCTGGGCATCCTCGTCTTCGGCGGCCTCTTCGTGCCGCTGTTCAGCGCGGGCCAGGTCGGCGTCATGGCGCTGCTCATCATCGGCTTCACGCTCATGGGCCTCACCTTCGGTCCGATGGGTGCCGTGCTGCCCGAGCTGTTCCCGACGAACGTGCGCTACACCGGATCGGCGATCGCCTACAACGTGTCGTCGATCCTCGGCGCCGCCGTGGCGCCGTTCATCGCGGTGGCGCTCTGGCAGGCCGCCGGAGGCAGCGCGGGCCTGGTGGGCGTGTACCTCTCCTCGATGGCCGTCATCACCCTCATCGCGCTGATCGTCAGCCGCGAGACCAAGGACGTCGACTACGTGAACGACGTCAGCTGACGCGTGCATCACCCGACGGATGCCCGTCCCGCCTCGGCGGGGCGGGCATCCGTCGTTCCGCGACGGGGTCAGCGGCGGAGCGAGCGGATGCGCGGTGCCGGCGGCCCGCATCCGCTCGGCCCGTTCCCGGCGAGGCCGGCGATATCCTGGAGGGTGGCGCACGGCACCCCGGCGCCGGCAGCATCCCGATGAGAAGGCCATGACCGCAGAGACCACGCGCGCCGCCCGACGATCCCCCTTCGCCCGCAGGGCCGAGACCGGGCCGCGCGCCACCATCGGGCAGCTGCTGCCGTACCTCTTCGAGAAGCGCGGGCTGCTCGCGGTCGTCATCGTGCTCAGCGTGCTCGGCGCCGCCGCGAGCCTGGCCCAGCCGCTGCTGGTCAGTCAGGTGATCACGCAGGTGCAGGACGGGGCGATGCTCGGCCCGCTGGTCTGGCTGCTCGTCGTGCTCGTCGTCGTGGCCGGCCTGCTCACGGCCTTCCAGCACTACCTGCTGCAGCGGATGGGCGAGGGCGTCGTGCTCTCCAGCCGCCGCCGGCTCGTGGGCCGCATGCTGCGGCTGCCGATCGCGGAGTTCGATGCGCGCCGCACCGGCGACCTCGTCTCCCGCGTCGGCTCCGACACCACCATGCTGCGCGCCGTGCTCACCCAGGGCCTCGTCGAGGCCGTCGGCGGCACGCTCACCTTCGTCGGCGCGCTCATCGGCATGGCGATCCTCGACCCCGTGCTGCTCGGCCTCACGCTGCTCGTCGTGTTCACGGCCATCGGGCTCGTGCTCGGTCTCTCGGGCCGGATCCGCCGGGCCAGCGCCGAGGCGCAGGCCAAGGTCGGCGACCTCGCCGCGGCCGTCGAGCGCGCGGTCAGCGCCATCCGCACCGTGCGCGCGGCGAACGCCACCGAGCGCGAGGCCGAGGGCATCGACCGCGACGCCGTCGGCGCCTACAGGGCCGGGCTCAAGGTGGCCCGGGTCTCGGCGCTCATCATGCCGGTGGCCAGCATCGCTATGCAGGTGGCCTTCCTCACCGTCATCGGCGTCGGCGGATTCCGCGTGGCGAGCGGCGCGATCGAGATCTCCTCGCTCGTGGCGTTCATCCTCTTCCTCTTCATGATGATCATGCCGCTGGGTCAGGCCATCGGCGCCGTCTCGGCGGTGAACCAGGCGCTCGGCGCGCTCGGCCGCATCCAGGAGATCATCGACCTGCCCGGCGAGCAGGAGGCCGACGCCGCCCTCGCCGGCGGTGCCGTCGACCCGATCGACACCGAGGACGCGGTGCGCTTCGAGGACGTGCGCTTCGCGTACCCGGAGGCGGTGGTCGCCGCTGCGGCCGGCGACGACGAGGTGCCGGAGGCGGCGGACCGCGAGGTGCTGCGCGGTGTGAGCTTCGGCGCGGTCAAGGGCCAGCGCACCGCGCTCGTCGGTCCGTCCGGCGCCGGCAAGAGCACGATCCTCGCGCTCATCGAGCGCTTCTACGACCCGACCGGCGGCGTCGTGCGCCTCGACGGCGTCGACCTGCGCTCGCTCGACCGCGAACGGCTGCGCTCGCTGATCGGCTACGTCGAGCAGGACGCCCCCGTGCTCGCCGGCTCCCTGCGCGACAACCTGCTGCTCGGCTCCCCCGAGGCCAGCGACGCCGACTGCATCCGCGTGCTGCACGAGGTGAACCTCGGCGGCGTGCTCGAGCGCGACGCCGCGGGCCTCGACGCGGCGGTCGGCGAGGACGGCGTGATGCTCTCCGGCGGCGAGCGCCAGCGGCTCGCGATCGCGCGAGCCCTGCTGGCCGCCCCGCCCATCCTGCTGCTCGACGAGTCGACCTCGTCGCTCGACGGCCGCAACGAGCAGGCCATGCGCGAAGCGCTCGATGCCGTCGCCGAGCACCGCACGCTCATCGTCATCGCCCACCGCCTGTCGACCGTGGTCGACAGCGACCGCATCGTCGTGCTCGAGCAGGGCCGCGTCATCGGCGTCGGCACCCACTCCGAGCTCGTGCAGTCGACGCCGCTCTACCGCGACCTGGCGAAGCACCAGCTGCTGGTGTGATCCCCGAGGAGCTTGAAGCTTCAAGCTCCGTCATAGGAACGGCCAGCAGACTGTCCCGGTCAGCAAGCCCGCTCCCCCGTGAGGAACCCCATGTCGCGCCGCGCCAAGATCCTGCTCGCCATCCTCGGCTCCCTCGTCGTGCTCGGCGTCATCGCCGCCTTCGTCGTGCCCCGCATCTACGCCTCCGTCATGGAGGACTCCGCCGCCGAGGCGCCGAGCGTCTCGCTCGAGCCCGAGGCCAGCACGGTCGAGGACGCCAGCGACCTCAGCGGCACCTGGGCGGTCGGCGAGGGCTCCTACGCCGGTTACCGGCTCGACGAGGTGCTCAACGGCACCGACGTGACCGTGACCGGGCGAACCGATCAGGTCACCGGCGACCTCACCATCGACGGCCTCACCCTCAGCGCTGCGACGATCACCGTCGACATGGCGAGCATCGCGACCGACAACGGCAGCCGAGACGAGTACTTCCGCAACAACGCGCTCGAGACCTACCAGTACCCGGAGGCGACGTTCGTGCTCACCGAGCCGGTCGAGGCCGCCGGCGCCCCGGTCGCGGGCGAGACCCAGACCCTCTCGGTCACCGGCGAGCTCACCGTGCACGGCGTCACGCAGACCGTCACCGCCGAGCTCGAGGCCGGGCTCTCCGGCGACGGCGGGCAGATCGCCGGTTCGATCCCGATCACCTTCGAGGACTTCGGCGTCACCGCCCCGGACCTCGGCTTCGTCTCGGTCGAGCCCACCGGCTTCATCGAGTTCCTGCTGGTCGTCGACCCGGCCTGAGCCGGACGCGCGCCGATCCTCTCAGCCGGCCATCGCCCAGATGGCGACGGCGCTCGCGGCCGCGACGTTGAGCGAGTCGATGCCGTGGCGCATCGGGATGCGCACGACCGTGTCGCAGGCCTCGAGCGACGCCGCGCTCAGACCGTGCCCCTCCGAGCCGAGCACCAGGGCGACGCGCTCGGGGCGCTCGGCGGCGAAGGCGCGCAGGTCGACCGAGTCGTCACTCAGCGCGAGCGCCGCGAGATGGAAATCCTCCAGGTGCTCGGTCGGCAGTGCGTCGATGCGGGTCCACGGCACCTGCAGCACCGTGCCCATGCTCACCCGGATCGCGCGGCGGTAGAACGGGTCGGCGGTGCCGGGGGCGATGAGCACCGCATCCGCTCCGATGCCGGAGACCGAGCGGAAGATCGCGCCCACGTTCGTCGGGTCGGCCACACCGTCGAGCACCACGACCGTGCGCGCATCGCGCAGCAGAGCGCGCGGTTCGGGGAGCGGCGGTCGGTCCATCGACGCCACGATGCCGCGGTGCAGGCTGTAGCCGGTCAGCTGCGCGAGCAGCGCGTCCTCGCCGACGAGCACCGGCACGCTCTCGTCGCCGCCGAGCGCCTCGAGCGCCGAGGCCTCCTGCCCGGGCAGCGCGAGCACGGCGCGGACGCGATGCCCGGCGCGCACCGCGCGGGCCAGCACGATCGCCGACTCCGCGAGGTAGAGGCCGTGCCCGCGCGTGTAGCGCAGGGCGACGTCGTTGGCGTGCGTGAAGTCGGCGAGCAGCGGATGCGCGAGGTCGTCGACCGGGACGATCGGCACGGTCAGGCGGTCGGCCCGCTCGGCGCGGCGGACCGCTCCGCAGCGCCCGAGGCCTGCGCATCCGGGCCGCCGGACGAGGGCGGCTCCTCCTGCGAGTCCACGATCTCCGCTCCTGCGGCGGCGAGCTCGTCGAGCGCCGCGGAGCTCGACGCGGGCGCGACCCCGGCGACCAGGTCGCGGAGCACCCGCACGCGGCGGCCGGCGCGCAGCGCGTCGCGCGCCGAGGCGAGCACGCAGTAGTCGGTGGCGATGCCCACGACGTCGACGTCGCCCGCACCCCAGGCGTCGAGCAGCTCCGCCACGGTCTCGCCGTGCTCGGTGACGCCCTCGAACAGCGAGTAGGCGGGCTCGCCCATGCCCTTGCGCACGTGGGTGCCGATCATCGCGGTGCTCAGCGCCGGGTGGTACTCCGCGCCCTCGGTGCCGGCCACGCAGTGCACCGGCCAGGTGCCCGCGAAGTCGGGGACAGCATCCGTCGCGAAGTGACCGCCGTTGTCGCCCTCGGCGTCGTGCCAGTCGCGCGAGGCGACGACGTGCGCGTAGCGGCCAGGGTGCTCGGCGAGCAGCGCGCTGATGCCCGCGGCGACGGCGCTGCCGCCGTCGACCCCGAGCGCACCGCCCTCGGTGAAGTCGTTCTGCACGTCGACGATGAACAGCACGCGGCCCATGACGCTCCTAGTTGTTGGAGAGGTTGTCGCCGCAGCGGTAGACGGCGGCGGTCAGCGCGTCGATCGCGACGTTGCGGCTCGCGTCGTCACCGCCGACGGAGAAGAAGGCGAAGGCGAGGTTCGAGCCGTCGGTCGCCGAGATGTGCCCGGCGAGCGCGCGGACCGGCTCGATCCATCCGCTCTTCGCGCGCACGGAGCCCCTCGCATCGGCCGCTTCGCCGGTGAAGCGGTCGGAGGGCATGTTGCCGCCGGCGGTCGGCATGGCGTCGTAGACGATGCCGAGGTTCTGCTCGCGCTGGACCATCTTGGCCATCAACTGCGTGACGTAGCTCGTGGGCACGCCGTTCTGCCGGCTGAGCCCCGAGCCGTCGTCGACCTTGAGCGCGCTCGTGTCGACGCCGTAGCCGCGCAGCGCGTTCGGGATCGCCGTCTGCAGGCTCGACCAGCTGCCGTCGAGGCCCTGGGCGATCGCGACCTGCCGGGCGAGGGCATCGGAGACGACGTTGTCGGAGGGGCTCATCAGCTGGGTGATGAGCGTGCCGGTGCTCTGCGAGGAGACCTCCGCGAGCACGGCCGCACCGTCCGGAGCCTCGCCCGACGACACGCTGCCGACCTGGATGCCCTGTGCGGCGAGCGCCTGCTGGAAGAACTCGCCGGCCTGCCCCACGGGATCGAGCGTGCGCTCGCTGACGAGCGCCTGCGGGTTGGCGCGGCCCCCGTCGACCATGAGCGCGGTGCTCGGGGTCGCGTATCCGCGGGTCGCGAGCCCGAACGCCGCCTCGTCGGTGCGGTCCCAGTTCGGGTTCCAGCCGCCGGCCGGGTCCCAGAGCGTCGCGTCGAGGATGAGCTCGGTGATCGGCTGGTCCGCGGGCACGCTCGCGCGCACCTGCGCGGCGAGGTCGGAGAGCTTGGGCGCGTTGCGGAAGGCGTAGGGCTGCTGCCCCTCGGGCAATCGGGAGAGCGTCGGATCGCCGCCGCCCACGAGCACGATCGCGCCGGGGGTCGCGCCCTGCACGACCCGGGTCTGGAAGCTGTGGTCGGGCCCGAACTGCGCGAGCACGGCGGACGCCATGAGCAGCTTCATCACGCTGCCGGTCGGCTGGGCGGAGCCGGCGTCGCGATCGAGCAGCGCCTCGCCGGTGTCGACGTTCACGACCGAGCCGTAGAGGGTCTGGATCGCGTCGGCCGAGGTGTAGCCGGCGACCGAGCAGGTGCGCAGTCGCGATGCGGCCGCGATCGACTCGGGCACGGCCCGCGGCAGCTCCTCCTCGGGCTCGGCGGAGGTCGCCGTCGGGCTGGGGGCCGGGGCCGCGGCCGTGGTCTCGCGGGCCCCGCCGACGGCGGCGCCGGCCAGCACCGCGCCGGAGCCGAGCAGCACGAAGCCGACCGACAGCGCGGCTGCGAGCCAGGCCGCGGGGTGCTTGCGGATCAGCGCCACGACGCCGCCGCGGGCGGCGGGCTCAGCGGCGCCGGCATCGCGCGACGCGCGCCGCGCGGACGCGGAGGGGTCGGGGCGGCCGGGCTCATCGGGCTGGTCGATCACCCGGCCATGCTACCGGCCGCGCTCCGAGGGGTACTGGAGCCCGATCCGCTCGCGGATGCGGTCGAGCAGGCGCATGATCGCCACGCTCTCCGAGGGCGGCAGCACCTCGGACTCGACGCCCTCGCGGACCAGGCGCTCGAGCTCGAGCGCCTGGAAGCGGTAGCCGCGCTCGACGCGCTGCTCGAAGACCTCGACGACGCTGCCGCTCGAGTCGTAGACCGTGAAGCCGGTGGGCGCGTAGAAGGCGCCGTCGATCTCGACGTAGCCGTCGGTGCCGACGACGGAGGCGCGGGTCGACCCCTTCGTGTCGAGCGCGGCCTGCAGCAGCGCCTGCCGGCCGTCCGCGTAGCCGAGCACGATCGCGGTCTGCCGGTCGACGCCCGTCTCCGTGAAGGCCGCGTGCGCGAGCACCGTCTCGGGCTCGCCGAGCACCGACCAGGCGAAGGACACGGGGTAGACGCCGAGGTCGAGCAGCGCTCCCCCGCCGAGCGCCGGGTCCTGCAGCCGGTGACCCGGGTCCTGCGGCAGTCGCTGCGCGTGGTCGGCGATGACCGTGCGCACCTCGCCGAGCAGACCGCTCTCGAGGATCTCGCGCAGCCGCACCATGTGCGGCAGCCAGCGCGTCCACATCGCCTCGAGCACGACCAGGCCGCGCTCCGCGGCCAGCGCCGTGATCCGCTCCGCCTCGTCGCCGTTCAGTGTGAAGGGCTTCTCCACGAGCACGTGCTTGCCGGCCCGGAGGGCGAGCTCCGCGTGCTCCGCGTGGAACGGGTGCGGGGAGGCGACGTACACGACGTCGACCTCCGCATCCGCCACCAGCTCCTCGTAGGAGCCGTGCGCGGTCGGCACCCCGTGCCGATCGGCGAAGGCGGCCGCCGCGTTGTGGCGACGCGAGCCGACCGCGGCCAGCCGGAGCCCGCTCTCGCGCAGGTCGTCGGCGAGCACTCCGGCGATGTGGCCGGTGCCGAGGATCCCCCAGCCGAGTCCGTCGGTCATGGCGTCCCTCCCGGCGGCGTCCGTCGCCATCCGCGAGAGACCCTAACAGCCTCCCCAACGAGCGGATGCGCGCGTGAAGCCGTATCCCTCGTTCGGCAGACCGCCGTGGGTCATCGCGAAGCTGATGCAGACGCCGGCGACCGACCTACCGGGCTGATAGAGCGAAGAGCGGTGCGCGGAGGAGTCCCACCACTTCTGCGCCATCGTCGCGCCGGAGTTGCCGGAGCCGCCCGCGAGGTTGCCGTCGCAGCCGCGGTCCGGCACCGACTGCGAGTAGGCGTTGCTGATGGTGCCCTGGTGACCCCAGGTGTTGACCGGGTTGGCGTCCGGGTCCTCGGCCATCCAGACGAGCCGGTCCTCCATGCAGGAGCTGTAGCGGAAGTTGGAGTACGGCACCGGCTCGAGGCAGTTCGCCACGCGGATGGCGTTGTACGCCGCCGCGAAGCTCGCCAGGTCGTCGCTCGTGGTGCGGCCGATGCCGCTGCCCGTCGAACCGCCCGGGCCGCCGCCGGCGCCGCCGCCGATGGCGGAAGGGCAGGCCGGTGCGGCCGGAGCCGCCTGCTGGGCCGGGGCGGCCGCGGCCTGGGTGCCGCCGCCGGACGAGGGCGGGGCGGATGAGGAGGCGCCGGACGAGCCGGAGCCGCTGCGCGCGGCGCCGCCGCTCGACGCTCCTGCGCTCGTCGTGCCGCCGGTCGCAGCGACGGCATGCTCGGCCTGCTGCTCGGGGGTCGGCTCCGGCTTGGGCGCGGTGGTCACCTGCGCGAGGTGCTCGCTGTCCTGCTGGAGGCGCTCGCGCTCGGCGGCCTCGTAGGCCTCGGTCTGCTGCTCGTCCGCGGAGACGCCACCGGAGGCGCTCGACGGCTCGGCGGCCTCCTCGGCGACGGCCCGCGCGGGCGCGTCCTGCGCCGCGGCGGCCGCAGCGGCGGAACCCGTCTCGTGCTTGATGAGGTCCGTCGCGCCGGAGCCCATCGCGAACGTCACGACGAGCGCCATCAGCAGACCCGAACCCAGCATCGATACCCGACGATGCATAGCAATCTCCGTTCCTGGAGTACCACCGGACGCGATCCATCGCGCCCGTTCCCCTACCCGAAAGGGGAACGAGGAAACCGTACGACCGGGCCGAGCGAGGCTCCAAACCGAGCTGCCCAAAACCCCTCGCACTGGGGGCGCGCAGCCCCTGACGCCTGAATGCCAGGTGTCAACAGCGAGCGCGGATCAGAATCCCTCGCCGATGCGCTGCAGGCGCTCGATGCGCTGCGGGATCGGCGGATGCGTGCTGAAGAGCCGGTCCATGATGCCCGGCTTCATCGGGTCGGAGATGTAGAGGTGCGCCATCGTCGCGTTCTGCCGCCGCAGCGGGCGGCCGTGCTGCTGCAGCTTGTCGAGCGCGCGGGCGAGGCCGTCCGGGTACCGGGTGATCTCCGCGCCGGTGGCGTCCGCGAGGTACTCCCGCTGGCGCGAGACGGCGGCCTGCACGACCGCGGCCACGAGCGGCGCCACGACGGCCGCGACGAGGCCGAAGACGATCAGCAGGATGCCGTTGCCGTTGTTGTTCGAGCGCCCGCCGCCGAAGAACGACAGCCGCAGGAAGAAGTCGGCGATGAGCCCGACCGCCACGACGAGGCCGAACACGATCAGCGAGACGCGGATGTCGTAGTTGCGCACGTGGCCCAGCTCGTGCGCCATGACGCCCTCGAGCTCGGCGTCGTCCATGATGTCGAGCAGCCCGGTGGTCGCCGCGACGACGGCCTTCTCGGGCTTCGTGCCGGTCGCGAAGGCGTTGGGCGCCGGCTCGTCGATGATGTAGACCTTCGGCATGGGCATGCCCGTGGTGATCGCCAGGTTCTCGACGATGCGGTAGAGCCGCGGGTTGTCGGCCTTGCCGATCTGCTTCGCACCGCTCATCGAGAGCGCCTGCGAGCCGGCGAGGAAGTACTGGATGGTGGCGTAGCCGCCGGCGATGACGAGCGTCGTGATGCCGTAGCCGAGGGTGTTGCCGGCGAGCGCACCACCGATGAACCCGAGACCGCCGACGATCAGGATGAATGCCGCGATGATCAGGACGGTGTTGCGCTTGTTCGCCGCGATCGCGCGGTACACGGGGCCTCAGCCAGCCGTCAGAACTGCACGCGCGGCGGCTCGGAGATGGCTGCCGGGTCCTCGACCTCGAAGAACTCGCGCTCGGTGAAGCCGAGACCGCGGGCGAAGAGGTTGTTGGGGAAGATCTTGATGCGCGTGTTGAGCTCGCGCACGCCGCCGTTGTAGAACCGGCGCGAGGCCTGGATCTTGTCCTCGGTGTCGACCAGCTCGCCCTGGAGCTGCAGGAAGTTCTGGCTGGCCTGCAGCTGCGGGTACGCCTCGGCGACCGCGAAGATGCTGCGCAGCGCCTGCTGCATGTGGCCCTCGGCCACGCCCGCCTCGGCCGGCGTCGAGGCGTTCACCGTCTCGGCGCGCGCCTGCGTGACGCTCTCGAAGACGCCGCGCTCGTGCGCCGCGTAGCCCTTGACCGTCTCAATGAGGTTCGGGATCAGGTCCGCTCGGCGCTTGAGCTGCACCGTGATGTCGCTCCACGCCTCGTCGACCCGCACGTTGAGCTTGACCAGCCCGTTGTACGTGGCCCAGAGGTAGATGCCCACGATGAGCGCGAGCGCGAGGATGACGCCGAGGACGACGAAGAGACCCACCAGTTCCATGAGCAGAACTCTAGCGGCCCGCATCCGTGCGTCCCCGGGGAATCGGGGCCCGCAACCGCTCGTCGTGACCGTTTCGAGACGACGACGCCCCCCCCCCCCCGGCCCGGGGCGGGGGGGGGGGGGGGGCGGGGGCCGGGGCCCCCCCCCGCGCCGG
>JASCOA010000063.1 GCA_029959365.1 Microbacteriaceae bacterium PS02343
GGCCCCGTCCGAGGACGGGGCCTTCTGCGTTCAGCAGGTGCTGCGACTCAGAGCGCGGCGGTCTGCTTGGCGAGCGCCGACTTGCGGTTCGCGGCCTGGTTCTGGTGGATGACACCCTTGCTCACGGCCTTGTCGAGGCGCTTCGAGGCGACGGCGAGGGCGGCGACGGCCTTGTCCTTGTCGCCCGAGGCGATGGCCTCGCGGCTGGCGCGCACGGCGGTCTTGAGCTGGCTCTTGACCGCCTTGTTGCGCTCCTGGGCCTTCTTGTTGGTGAGGATGCGCTTGATCTGCGACTTGATGTTCGCCATGCGTTGTGACTTCCTGTGCGTTCGGTTGATGTGTATGCAGCGGCCGGGCACCGGGTGTGACGTGGGGACTCCCGGCCGTGATCCGCGTCGACGGTCGAGAGGGGACCGGACGCGCAAGCCAACACAGAACAGTACCAGGACGGGCGCGCATCCGGCAATCCCGCGAGGCGAGGGCGCGGCAGCGGATCCGCGCGCGCTGGCGGGATCGCGCGCTCCGCGTATCCGCTCGCGAGCCTACGCTCGAGCCATGCCCTCGCTCTCGCCGCACATCCGCTCGGTGCCGCCCTCCGGCATCCGCCGCATCTTCGAGCTCGCGCAGCACGTCGACGACGTCGTCTTCCTCGCGGTGGGCGAGCCCGACGTGGCCGTCGCCCCGCACATCATCGCGGCGGCGCAGCAGGCCTGGGCCCGCGACGACACCGACTACTCGCCGAACGGCGGCATCGCCCCGCTGCGCCGCGCGATCCAGGCGAAGCTCGCCCGCGAGAACGGCATCGAGGTCGACCTCGAGCAGATCTGGGCCACCGCCGGCGCGACCCAGGCCCTGCACCAGGCGATGGGCCTGCTGCTCGACCCGGGCGACGAGGTGCTCGTGCCCGACCCCGGCTACACGACCTTCACGATGAACGCGCGCATGCTCGGCGCCGAGCCGGTGCCCTACGCGCTGCGGCCCGAGCTCGGCTTCCTGCCCGACCTCGACGAGCTCGAGCGGCTCGTCACGGCGCGCACCCGCGTGCTCATCGTCAACTCGCCGTCGAACCCGCTCGGCCGGGTGTTCCCCGAGGCCACGCTGCGCGCCCTGCTCGACTTCGCGAGCTCTCACGACCTCTGGATCCTCAGCGACGAGGTCTACGAGGCCTTCACGGGCGCCGAACGGCACACCTCGATCGCGGTGCTCGACACCGAGGACCGCGTCTTCACGGTGTTCTCGCTCTCGAAGACCTACGCGATGACGGGCATCCGGGTCGGCTACCTCGTCACGCCGCCCGGCCTCACGCAGGTGATGAGCACCGTGCAGGAGGCCGCCATCAGCTGCGTGAGCATGCCAGGCCAGTACGCCGCCCTCGCCGCGATCGAGGGAGAGCAGTCGCACGTCGCGGCCGCGGCCGAGCACTACCGCGGCAACCGCGCGCTCGCCGAGGCCCTGCTCGACGAGCGCGGCATCGGCTACCTGCGCGCCGAGGGCGCCTTCTACCTCTGGCTCGACGCCTCGCCCTTCAGCGACGGCGATGTGAGCGGATGGGCGGAGCGGCTGCTCCTGCAGCAGCGCGTCGCGCTCGCCCCCGGCCGCGCCTTCGGCGTGCAGGGCGAGGGCTGGGCCCGGGTCTGCCTCGCCGCCGATCCGGCGACGCTGCGCGAGGGCCTGACCCGGCTGCCGTCCCTCCGCTGACCCGCCTCGTGCGGGAAACGCAGGAGCCTCGCGCCGCCGCTGCGCCGACGACGGTCGGAGCGAGCGGATGCGCGCACGCCCCGCCTGCGTTTCCGACCGCTGCGCCACCCGATCCGCGAGGGTGATTCGCCGCCCGCGCGAGGGGATGGGAGAATGGCCCGATCCCCGCGCACCTGGTGCGCATCCGCTCCGCCATCGATAGGTCCCCGTGAGCCCCAGAGCCGCCCGTCCCCTCGAGCCCGCCCGCACCGCGCCCGAGGCGATCCGCAACTTCTGCATCATCGCCCACATCGACCACGGCAAGTCGACGCTGGCCGACCGCATGCTGCAGATCACGGGCGTCGTGAGCGACCGCGACATGCGCGCGCAGTACCTCGACCGCATGGACATCGAGCGCGAGCGCGGCATCACGATCAAGAGCCAGGCCGTGCGCATGCCGTGGGAGAAGGACGGCAAGACCTTCGCCCTCAACATGATCGACACCCCCGGTCACGTCGACTTCACCTACGAGGTCAGCCGATCCCTCGCCGCCTGCGAGGGCGCGATCCTGCTCGTCGACGCCGCGCAGGGCATCGAGGCGCAGACCCTCGCCAACCTCTACCTGGCGATGGAGAACGACCTCGAGATCATCCCGGTGCTCAACAAGATCGACCTCCCTGCCGCCGACCCGGAGAAGTACGCGGCCGAGATCGCGGGTCTCATCGGCGGCAAGGCGGAGGACGTGCTGCGCGTCTCCGGCAAGACCGGCGTCGGCGTCGAGGAGCTGCTCGACCGCGTCGTCGAGCGCATCCCGACCCCGGTGGGCGACGCGGACGCTCCCGCCCGCGCGATGATCTTCGACTCCGTCTACGACCCGTACCGCGGCGTCGTCACCTACGTGCGCATGAAGGACGGCCGGCTCAGCCCGCGCGAGAAGGTGCGCATGATGAGCACCGCCGCCACCCACGAGCTGCTCGAGATCGGGGTGAGCGCCCCCGAGCCGAAGCCCAGCCAGGGCCTCTCGGTCGGCGAGGTCGGCTACCTCATCACCGGCGTGAAGGACGTGCGCCAGTCGAAGGTCGGCGACACGATCACCAACGCGGTCAAGCCCGCCGAGGACGCGCTGCCCGGCTACACCGAGCCGAAGCCGATGGTCTTCAGCGGCCTGTACCCGATCGACGGGGCCGACTACCCCGACCTGCGCGAGGCGCTCGACAAGCTCAAGCTCAGCGACGCCGCGCTCGTCTACGAGCCCGAGACCTCGGTGGCGCTCGGCTTCGGCTTCCGCTGCGGCTTCCTCGGCCTGCTGCACCTCGAGATCATCACCGAGCGCCTGCAGCGCGAGTTCGGGCTCGACCTCATCGCGACCGCGCCCAGCGTGTTCTACGAGGTGCGCGCCGAGAACAAGGACCTCGTGCAGGTGATGAACCCGAGCGAGTTCCCGGAGGGCAAGATCGACGCGGTCATCGAGCCGATCGTCAAGGCCACCATCCTCACGCCGAAGGACTACGTCGGCACGATCATGGAGCTCTGCCAGACCCGCCGCGGCGTCATGGAGGGCATGGACTACCTCTCCGAGGACCGCGTCGAGCTGCGCTACACGCTGCCGCTCGGCGAGATCGTCTTCGACTTCTTCGACTCCCTGAAGAGCCGCACCCAGGGCTACGCGTCGTTCGACTACGACGTCAACGGCACCCAGGAGGCCGACCTGGTGAAGGTCGACATCCTGCTGCAGGGCGAGAAGGTCGACGCGTTCAGCGCCATCGTGCACCGCGACAAGGCCTACGCCTACGGCGTGCTCATGGCCGGCAAGCTGCGCGAGCTCATCCCGCGCCAGCAGTTCGAGGTGCCGATCCAGGCGGCCATCGGAGCGCGCATCATCGCCCGCGAGACCATCCGCGCGATCCGCAAGGACGTGCTCGCCAAGTGCTACGGCGGTGACATCACCCGCAAGCGCAAGCTGCTCGAGAAGCAGAAGGAGGGCAAGAAGCGGATGAAGATGGTCGGCCGTGTCGAGGTGCCCCAGGAGGCGTTCATCGCGGCGCTCTCCTCCGGTGAGCCGACCAAGGACGCCAAGAAATAGTGGAACCGCAGCGACGACGCTCCGGCGATCAGCCGGCGGGGGAGCCGACGACCTACGCGGCCGTCGGCGCGACCCAGGCCGCCGACCTGCTCGCCTACCCTCCGGCGGGCTTCCGCCCGATCGAGCGCCGCGTTCGCATCGGCCACGGCGCGGAGCGCTTCGAGGCGGCGAGCCTCGCCGTGCTCTCCTGGCAGGTGCAGCTGCGCAGCGGCATGACGGTCGACGTCGAGAGCCGCCCCGACGCCGAGCAGACCGGCTACCGCCCGGTCGGCTTCGACGAGGAGGGCGCGGCCGTCGAGCCCGCCGCGCTCGAGCGCAGCGAGGTCGAGTACGGCCCCGACGGCTCCGAGCTGCTGGTGGCCGGCGAGACCGTGCGCCTCGGCATCCCGTTCCTGCTCTGGCGTGTGGGCGCGCGGGCCCGGGTGGTCTACGTGATCGACGAGCCGAGCATCCGCGGCTTCGCCTACGGCACGCTCGCGGGTCACCCCGAGAGCGGCGAGGAGGCCTTCCTCGTCGAGCAGCAGGAGGACGGCTCGGTGTGGTTCGTCGTGCGCGCCTTCTCCCGCGGCGCCACCCGCTTCTACCGCCTCGTCGGCCCGGTGCTGCGCATCACGCAGTGGGTCTACACCCGCCGCTACCTGCGCGCGCTCCTCGGCCCGAACGAGGAGACCGGCACGGGCAAGGACGTCGTCCGCGCCTGAGCGCCGCCGCCCGCCCCGGTGGGGAGGCTCCGGCCCAGTCCGCCCCCTGCGGGAAACGCAGGAGCCTCGTCTGCGCGCGCCCGCGCATCCTCTGTTCGCGTCGACGAGCGGATGCGAGCCGCCTGCGTTCCCGACGCCGCCCGCGGGTGGGAGAATGGCCCGATGCCCTCCGCTCTGCCGCTCGCCGATCCCGCACCCGCCGACGGCGCGCTGCCCGGGAGCGTCGTGAACGGCGCGGACGAGCGCGACTTCGGCGTATATCTGCACGTGCCGTTCTGCCGGGTGCGCTGCGGCTACTGCGACTTCAACACCTACACGGGCGAGGAGCTGCGCGGCGCGAAGCGCGAGGACTACGCCGACGAGGCCGCCCGCGAGGTGCGCCTCGGCGGCCGCGTGCTCGACGCCGCCGGTCTGCCGCGGCGCGAGGCCCGCACCGTCTTCTTCGGCGGCGGCACGCCCACGCTGCTGCCCGCCGACGACCTCGTGCGCATGCTCGACGCCGTGCGCGAGACCTTCGGGCTCGAGGCCGGCGCGGAGATCACGACCGAGGCGAACCCCGACAGCGTCGACGAGCGCTACCTGAGCCGCCTCGCCGAGGCGGGCTTCACCCGGGTGAGCTTCGGCATGCAGTCCGCGGTGCCGTCGACCCTGGCGGTGCTGGAGCGCACGCACGACCCGGAGCGCGTGCCGCTCGTGGTCCGCTGGGCGCGCGAGGCGGGCCTCGACTGCAGCCTCGACCTCATCTACGGCACTCCGGGCGAGACGCTCGACGAGTGGCGCACCTCGCTCGAGGCCGCCCTCGCGCAGCAGCCCGACCACCTCTCGGCCTACGCGCTGATCGTCGAGGAGGGCACGAAGCTGGCCCGGCAGATCCGCCGCGGCGAGGTCGCCGAGCCCGACGACGACCTGCACGCCGAGATGTACGAGCTGGCCGACCGGATGCTCGCGGACGCCGGCTACGACTGGTACGAGGTGAGCAACTGGTCGCGCGGGCGCGAGCACCGCAGCCGGCACAACCTCGCCTACTGGCGCGGCGCCGACTGGTGGGGCGTCGGCCCCGGTGCGCACTCGCACGTCGGCGGCGTGCGCTGGTGGAACGTCAAGCACCCGGCCGCCTACGCCCAGCGGATCGCCGCGGGGGAGAGCCCCGCCGCCGGCCGGGAGACCCTCGATACCGGCACGCAGCACCTCGAGCGCGTACTGCTCGAGGTGCGCCTGGCCGACGGCCTCGACCTCGCGATGCTCGCGCCGGGCGCGCGCCGCGCGGTCGCCGGCCTCATCGCCGACGGCCTGGTCGAGCCGGGTCCGGCGCTGCGCGGCACCCTCGTGCTCACGCTGCGCGGCCGCCTGCTCGCCGACGGGGTCGTGCGCGACCTGCTCGAGGCGGAGGAGTCGGGAGCGGGCGCGGAGCCCGCGTTCCTCTGAGCCGCGCCCGCGCATCCGCTCGTCGCCCGCCCCGGAGACGCGGAACGGGCGCCGGCTCCGAGGAGCCGACGCCCGTG
The DNA here is from genome assembly GCA_029959365.1 of Microbacteriaceae bacterium PS02343. GTDB lineage: Bacteria > Actinomycetota > Actinomycetes > Actinomycetales > Microbacteriaceae > Arenivirga. Next base: position 5,964 of record JASCOA010000063.1, read on the forward strand.
GCGCACCGATCCGGTTACTTGATGAACTGGATGGCGATCGGGTACTTGTACATCTCGCCCTTGTTCGCGGCGATCGCGGCGATGATGCCGAAGACGATCGACGCGATGCCGGTGGCGAGCCAGACCAGGTAGCCGATCAGGATGATCGAGAGCACTGCACCGGCGACCCAGCCGATCAGGAGAGTGAGCTGGAAGTTCAGCGCCTGGCGGGTGTGCTCGCGCACGAAGGGTCCGCGGTCCTTGAACACCAGGTACGTGATGAGCGGCACCACGAAGTAGAAGATGATGCCGCCGATGTGCGTCAGGGTCGACCAGAGCTTCTCGTCCGCGGGGCTGAGCGGCTGCTGCGGCTGCTGGTAGGCGCCGGGCTGCTGGTACGGCTGCTGCGGCTGGCCGGGCTGGCCCTGCTGCGGCGGCTGGTACGGCTGCTCGTTCGGCTGGCCGGTGGGCGGGGGTGCGTCGGTCATGCTTCCTCCAAAGTCGTGTGCGGATGTGCGACGGGGTACTGAGGGTGCTGCTGCAAGAACGTCTCGATCGTGCTCGACACGCTCATCATGGCGCAAGAGCGCGCTACTTGAGCAGACGCAGTGCGAAGGGGTACCGGTAGCCGACGGCGCCCTGGCCGATGCGGATGCCCGCCACGACCGACAGCGCCACGTTGACGAGGTAGAGCAGCCACGGCACGAGCGAGAGCAGCGCCTGCACGGTCCAGCCGAACCCGGGCAGCAGCACGGCGAGCAGGCCGCCGATCGCGCCGACGAGCGCGACCTGCACCGCCAGCGCGGCGAGGCACCACGTGATCTGCCAGTTGAGCGCCTCCTTCGACTCCTCGCGCACGAGCGGTCCGCGCTCGCGGAAGCCGAGGAAGAGGACGAGGGAGGGAAGGGGGCCGAGGATGCCGCCGAGGTGCGCCACCAGGGCGGCCTGGCGGTCCGTCTCTGCGCCGAAGGGAGCGGGCTGCGGGGCGGTCACGGGGACGGATGCGGTGGTCGGGGTGGGCTCGGGCACGGCCGGCGGCCTTTCTGCAGTGCTCCGGGCGTCGGATGCGACGGCCGGGCCGCCGCCCGAGTCCCCCGAGCGGGGGGTCGTGCGGTCGGCGACGCATCACTGTACCGTCGCGGCGCGCCGGGGCCCGCGCCGCGCGGAGCCGTGTCGCGGCGCGGTACGATTGGCAATCACCCCGACCGAGTGCCAGCGAGCGGAAGGAGCCTCCGTCATGGTGTCGTCCCGCAGGCTGCAGGTGCTGAGCGCGATCGTGCAGGACTACGTCGCCTCGCGCGAGCCCGTCGGCTCGAAGTCGATCGTCGACCGCCACGCCTTCGGCGTGAGCGCCGCGACGATCCGCAACGACATGGCGCTCCTCGAGGAGGAGGAGCTGATCGCGGCGCCGCACACCTCCTCGGGCCGGGTGCCGACCGACAAGGGCTACCGGCTCTTCGTCGACCAGCTGGCCGACCTCCGTCCGCTCAGCCCGGCGCAGCGCACCGCGATCGAGACCTTCCTCGACCAGTCCGCCGATCTCGACGACGTGCTCGGCCGCACGGTGCGGCTGCTCTCGCAGCTCACCCAGCAGGTCGCGCTGGTGCAGTACCCGACGCTCGGCGCCGCCAAGGTGCGTCACATCGAGCTCGTGCCGCTGGCCGAGACCCGCATCATGACGGTGCTGATCACCGACACCGGACGGGTCGAGCAGCGCATCGTCGAGGTGCCGCACGCGGTCGACGAGGTCTTCCTCGGCGAGCTGCGGGCCAAGGTCAACGCCGCCGCCGACGGCGTGGGGCTCGCGGAGGCGGCGCAGGTCTTCGCCGGCCTGCCCGAGCGCTTCGCGCCCGAGCGCGCGCCGGTCGTCGAGCGCCTCGCGACGGCGCTGGTCGAGCAGGTCGCCGCCAATCGGCAGGACCGCCTCGTCATCGCCGGCGCCGCCAACCTGGTGCGCGACGAGCGCGACTTCGACGGCAGCGTCGTGCCCGTGCTCGACGCGATCGAGCAGCAGGTGACCCTGCTGCGCCTCTTCACCGAGATGGAGACGGAGACCGCGGTCGCGGTCTCAGCGCGCATCGGCCGGGAGAACGACCCCTTCGGCCTCGGCCAGACCTCGGTGCTCTCCACCGGCTACTCTGTCCCGGGCGCCGGGCTCGGACGCCTCGGCCTGCTCGGGCCCACTCGCATGGACTACCCCAACAACATGGCCGCCGTCCGCGCGGTCGCACGCTACCTGTCCCGCCAGTTCGGCGAGGACCAGTAAGGAACCTCAACCCGTGGCAGACCACTACGAAGTCCTGGGCGTCGAGCGCGACGCGAGCCCCGAGCAGATCAAGAAGGCGTACCGCCGCCTCGCCCGCGAGCTGCACCCCGACGTGAACCCGGGCGCCGATGCGTCGGAGCGCTTCAAATCGGTCACGCACGCCTACGACGTGCTCAGCGACCCGAAGCAGCGCCAGCAGTACGACCTGGGCCCGCAGGCCCAGGGCGGTTTCGGCGGCGGCGGCAACTTCGGCGGTTTCGGCGACATCTTCGAGACGTTCTTCGGCGCGGGCGCCGGAGGCCGGGGCGGTCCCCGCAGCCGCCGCGAGCGCGGCGAGGACGCGCTGCTGCGCCTCGACGTCGAGCTCGACGAGGTCGTCTTCGGCACGACGCGCGAGCTCGAGGTCGACACGGCCGTGCTCTGCGAGACCTGCGACGGCTCCTGCTGCTCGCCCGGCACCTCGCCGGTCACCTGCGACATCTGCCACGGCAGCGGCCAGATCCAGCGCGCCGTGCGCAGCCTGCTCGGCAACGTGATGACGTCGAGCCCCTGCGGCACCTGCCGCGGCTACGGCACCGTCATCCCGCACCCCTGCGTCACCTGCCAGGGCCAGGGCCGCGTGCGCGCCCGCCGCACCATCCCCGTCGAGATCCCCGCCGGCATCGAGACCGGTCTGCGCCTGCAGCTGCCCGGCCAGGGCGAGGTCGGCCCCGCCGGCGGCCCGAACGGCGACCTCTACCTCGAGGTCAAGGTGCGCCACCACGACGTCTTCAGCCGCGACGGCGACGACCTGCTCGCCACCCTCGAGGTGCAGATGACGGATGCGATCCTCGGCACCACCGCGACCGTGCACTCCCTCGACGGCGACGTCGAGCTGGAGGTGCGCTCGGGCGTGCAGTCCGGCGACGTGCTCACGATCAAGGACCGCGGCATCACCCGCCTGCGCGGCACCGGCCGCGGCGACCTCAAGGTCGGCGTGCAGGTCGTGACGCCGACGAAGCTCGACCACAAGGAGCGCCAGCTCATCGAGCAGTTCGCGGGCAGCCGCCGGCAGGTCGACCCGCAGCTGGCGCAGTTCCAGCAGGGGCTGTTCGCGAAGCTCCGCGACCGCTTCACCCGGGGCTGAGGACCGAGCGGATGGCGCACCGCTACCTCGACGAGACCCTGGCCGCCCCCGAGATCGGCGCCGTCGTCGAGCTCACCGGCGACGAGGCCCGGCACGCCGTGCAGGTGAGCCGCGTGCGCGCCGGCGAGCGGCTCGAGATCGGCAACGGCCGCGGCCTCGTGGTCGAGGGCCCCGTGCTCTCGGCCGAGCCGGGATCGCTGCGGCTCGAGGTCGAGGCCTTCCGCGAGGAGCCCGCGCCGGCCCCCGAGCTCTGGCTCGTGCAGGCGCTCGCGAAGGGCGATCGCGACGAGCTGGCGGCGCAGACGGCCACCGAGCTCGGCGCCGCAGGTGTCGTGCCGTGGGCCGCCGCCCGCAGCGTCGTGCGCTGGGAGGGGGCCAAGCGCGAGAAGGCGCTCGCCCGCTGGCGCACGATCGTGCGGGAGGCCGCCAAGCAGTCGCTGCGCGCGCACCTGCCCGAGGTGGCCCCGCTCGCGAAGCTCGCCGACCTCGTGCGACTCGCCGGCGAGCACCGGGTGGTGCTGCTCGACCCCCGCGCCGAGACCCCCATCGACCGCCTCGACCTCGCGGGCGTCGAACGCGTCTACCTGGTCGTCGGGCCCGAGGGCGGTATCGCGCCGGATGAGGTCTCCGCGCTGCTGGCGGCGGGCGCCGTGCACGCGCGCCTCGGGGGCAACGTGCTGCGGGCCTCGACGGCGGGGCCGGCGGCGATCGCGGCCCTCTCGGGCCCGCTCGGACGCTGGTAGCCGCCGCCCGCATCCGCTCGATCCGCGCCGTCAGCGAACAGCGCCGATGCCGCGGGGCGCGCGCGGCTTAAGATGGGGCAATGACCAGCGACGAGCCCTCGATCTTCACGCGCATCATCCGGGGCGAGATCCCGGCCGACGTCGTGCTCGACACCGAGCGCCTCATCGCCTTCCGCGACATCGCGCCGCAGGCCCCCGTGCACCTGCTCGTCGTGCCCAAGACCGCCGAGTACGCGAACGTCGCCGAGCTCGCCGCCGGCGACCCGGCTCTGCTCGCCGAGCTGGTCGCCACGGCGGGCGCCCTCGCCGCCGAGCACGCGGACGGCGACCACCGACTCGTCTTCAACTCCGGCCCCGCCGCGGGCCAGACCGTCTTCCACGTGCACGCGCACGTGCTCGCCGGCGGTCTCGAGGAAGGAACCCTTGCCCACTGAGAACGAGCCCGCCCCGGGCATCGAACCGGCCGCCGCGGCGGCCATCACGACCCGCATCGAGGTCGACGGCGTCGCCATGGTGCGGCTGCTCGGCCCGCAGGACCGCCTGCTGAAGACCGTCGAGCGGCGCTACCCGCTCGTGCAGGTGCTCGCGCGCGGCAATCAGATCACGCTCACCGCCCTGCCCGGCGACGAGCGGCAGTTGGAATCGGCCAGAGAGCTGGTGGAGGAGTTGGTGCGCATGGTGGGCGACGGCGTGGAGCTCGAGCCCGCGGCGGTCGCGCCCGCCGCGCGGCGCCTCGCCCGCCCGGACCGCCGCCGTCCCGCCGCCGTGAGGGGCGAGGGGATCCTCTCCAGCCGCGGCAAGACCATCCGGCCGAAGACGCTGGGCCAGAAGCAGTACGTCGACGCGATCGAGGACTTCACGATCACCTTCGGCATCGGTCCCGCCGGCACCGGCAAGACCTACCTCGCCATGGCCAAGGCCGTGCAGGCGCTGCAGCGCAAGGAGGTCGACCGCATCATCCTGAGCCGCCCGGCGATCGAGGCGGGCGAGCGGCTCGGCTTCCTGCCCGGCACGCTCACGGACAAGATCGACCCGTACCTGCGCCCCCTCTACGACGCGCTCAACGAGATGATGGACCCCGAGCTCGTGCCCAAGCTGCTCGCGGCCGGCACCGTCGAGGTGGCGCCGCTCGCGTACATGCGCGGCCGCACGCTCAACAACGCCTTCGTGGTGCTCGACGAGGCGCAGAACACGACGCCCGAGCAGATGAAGATGTTCCTGACCCGTCTCGGCTTCGGTTCGAAGATGGTCGTCACCGGCGACATCACCCAGATCGACCTGCCGACCAACGCCAGCGGTCTGCGCCTGGTCACCCGGGTGCTCGACCACGTCGACGACATCCACTTCGCCCACCTGACGAGCGAGGACGTGGTGCGCCACACCCTCGTCGGCCGCATCATCGACGCCTACACCGAGTACGACGCCGAGCAGCAGGCCCGCCAGTACGAGCGCGACCAGGGCGGCACCAGCGAGGGCGCGAACCGCGCCGAGCGCCGCGGCGCCATGGGCCGAGGCCCGAGAGACCGGCAGCAGCGCCGGGGAGGACGAGCATGAGCATCGAGGTCAACAACGAGAGCGCGATCGAGGTCGACGAGGCCACGCTGCAGCGCCTGGCGATCTTCGCCCTCGACCACCTGCACGTGCACCCCGACGCCGAGCTCGCCATCGTGCTCGTCGACGAGGGCGCCATGGAGCAGCTGCACGTGCAGTGGATGGACGAGCCCGGCCCCACCGATGTGCTGAGCTTCCCGATGGACGAGCTGCGCCCGGGCCGCGAGGACGAGCCCACGCCCGCGGGCCTCCTCGGCGACATCGTCGTGTGCCCGCAGGTGGCGGTCGAGCAGGCGGAGGCCGCAGGCCACAGCCCGCTCGAGGAGATGCTGCTCCTCACGACCCACGGCATCCTGCACCTGCTCGGATTCGACCACGCCGAGCCGGAGGACGAGAAGGAGATGTTCGGCATCCAGCGCGACGTGCTGCTCGGCTTCGCGCTGTCGGAGCGGGGCCGCCGCGCGTGATCGCCGTCTTCCTCGTCGCCGCTGCGCTGCTGGTCGCCCTCGGCGGCCTGCTCGCGGCGGCCGACGCGGCCATCGGCGCGCTCAGCCGGGGCGACCTCCTGGAGGTCGCCGTCTCGGCCCGCGCGAAGCGCTCGATCGCCGCCATCGCGGCCGATCCGGTGCCGCACGCGAACGCCGTCAACTTCCTGCGCGTCGTCGCCGAGACGACGGCCGCGGTGCTCGTGGCGCTCGCCCTGCTCGACGCCTTCGACGACCTGTGGCTCGCCCTGCTCGTCTCCGCGCTGGTCATGACGGCCGCGAGCTTCGTGCTCGTCGGCTCGAGCCCGCGCAGCGTCGGGCGCCAGCACGCCCGCGCGGTGGTGCGCGCCACCGCCGCGCTCGTGCACGGCATCCGCGTGCTGCTCGGCCCGGTCGCGGCGCTGCTCGTGGCCGTCGGCGACCGGGTCACGCCCGGCCGCACCGGCTCGGGCGGCTTCTCGAGCGAGGAGCACCTGCTGAGCATGGTCGACGAGGCGACCGAGAACGACGTGCTCGAGGAGGAGGACCGCGAGCTCATCCACTCGATCTTCGAGTTCAACGAGACCGTGGTCCGCGAGGTCATGGTGCCGCGCACCGACATGGTCACCCTCGACGGCGACGCGAGCCTCGACGAGGGCTACGCCACGTTCTTCGAGCGCGGCGTCTCGCGCATCCCCGTCATCGGCGAGGACGTCGACGACGTGCTCGGCGTGCTCTACCTGCGCGACCTGGCCAAGCTGCTGCGCGCCGGCGAGCCGCTCGAGCTCGCCGGCCTCGCCGAGCTCGCCCGCCCGGCCCTCTTCGTGCCCGAATCGATGAAGGCTGATGCGCTGCTGCGCCGCATGCAGGTCGAGAAGAACCACCTCGCGATGGTCGTCGACGAGTACGGCGGCATCGCCGGCCTCGTGACCCTGGAGGACCTCATCGAGGAGCTCGTCGGCGAGATCTCCGACGAGTACGACCGCGCCGTCACCGAGTCCGAGCGGCTCGGCGAGACCCGCTGGCGCGTGCCCGCCCGGCTGCCCGTCGACGAGCTCGGCGAGCTCTTCGACCTCGAGCTCGAGGACGACGACGTCGACTCGGTCGGCGGCCTGCTCGGCAAGGCGCTCGGCAAGGTGCCCGTCGTCGGCGACACGGTCGTCGTCGCGGGACTCGTGCTCACCGCCGAGCGCACCGGACGCCGCCGACGCCTCGAGACCGTGGTCGCCGAGGCCGACCAGAGCCTGATCGACGTGCGGGCGGCCTTCGCGCAGCACCGCGACGGAGGAGAGAACGCATGACCGACACCACCCCCACCCCCGAGACGACCCCGGAGGGCTTCCGCGCCGGCTTCGTGAGCTTCGTCGGGCGCCCGAACGTCGGCAAGTCGACGCTCACCAACGCGCTCGTCGGCGAGAAGGTGGCCATCACCTCCTCGAAGCCGCAGACGACCCGCCGCGCCATCCGCGGCATCGTGCACCGCCCCGACGGCCAGCTCGTCATCGTCGACACCCCCGGCATGCACCGCCCGCGCACCCTGCTCGGCGAGCGCCTCAATGCGCTCGTGCACGACACGCTCGGCGACGTCGACGTGATCGGCTTCTGCGTGCCCGCCAACGAGAAGGTCGGCCCGGGCGACAAGTTCATCCACGAGCAGCTCGCGCAGTTCCCGCGCGCCAAGAAGGTCGCGATCGTCACGAAGATCGACGCCGTGCCGCGGCCCGTGGTCGCCGAGCGGCTGCTCGCCGTCTCGGCGCTGGGGGAGTGGGAGGCCATCGTGCCGATCTCGTCGACCAGCCGCATCCAGCTCGACGTGCTCAGCAAGGAGCTGGTGCAGCTGCTGCCCGTCTCCGAGCCGCTCTACCCGCGCGAGATGACGACCGAGGAGACCATCGAGGCGCGCATCTCGGAGCTCATCCGCGAGGCCGCGCTCGAGGGCGTGCACGACGAGCTGCCGCACTCGCTCGCCGTCACGATCGACGACATCGTCGAGCGCGACGACAAGGACCTCGTCGAGATCTACGCCAACCTCTTCGTCGAGCGCGACAGCCAGAAGGGCATCATCATCGGCAAGGGCGGCGAGCGCCTGCAGCGCATCGGCGCCGAGTCGCGCGCCCAGATCGAGCCGCTCATCGGCCGCCGCGTGTTCCTCTCGCTGCGGGTCAAGATCGCCAAGGAGTGGCAGCGCGACGCCAAGCAGCTGGGGCGCCTCGGCTTCTGAGGCGCCCGGGCGCATCCGCTCGACCCCCGTCCCTGCGCTCATCCGGCCGGATGATTCTGCCGAGCGGATGCGGGGCCGCCCGCACCGGTCGCCTACCGTGGGGAGCATGATCCGACGCCTGCGACCGTGGCAGTACGCCGTGGACGTCGGCATCGCCGCCGTCTACCTGGTCTTCACGGTGCCCGGTCAGCTGACCAGCTCCGGATCGCTCGGCGCCGGCATCGCGGTGCTCGCGGTGTACGCGATCGCGCTGCTGCTGCGCCGGCTCAACCCGGGCATCGCGCTCGGCGTCGCCTGGGTCGGCGCGATCACGCAGGTGGCCTTCGACGTCTACCCGAACCTCTTCAACGTCGCCGTCCTGGCGGTGATCTACACGACCGCGGCCTACGGCGGCCGGGTCGTCCGCTGGCTCGGCCTCGGCTCGGTCGGGCTCGGCGCCATCGTCGCCAGCTGCTACTTCCTGCTGCGGCAGGAGGTGATCGGCGGCGCCGACATCTTCGCCTGGAGCGGCCTGCCCACCGCGGTGCTGCAGTTCGGCGTGAGCGCGGCGACCCTCGTCACCGTCATCGGCCTGCCCTGGCTGCTCGGCCTGCTCGTGCGCGCCGTCGTGCGCACCCGGGAGAGCGGGCGCGCCCGCGAGGCCGCCGAGCGCGACGTCGTGCTCGAGCAGGAGCGCAACCGCATCGCCCGCGACATGCACGACATCGTGGCCCACTCGCTGGCCGTCGTGATCGCCCAGGCCGACGGAGCCCGTTACGCGGCCAAGGCCGATCCGGGGGCGGTCGACACCGCGCTCGCCACGATCGCCGGCACCGCCCGCGAGGCGCTCGGCGACGTGCGGGTCATGCTCAACCAGCTGCGCCACTCGCAGAACGACGCCCCGCAGCCCGTGCTCGCCGACCTCGGCCGGCTCATCGACCAGGTGCGCGCATCGGGCCTCGACGTGCGCCAGGTCGAGCACGGCCAGCCCGCGCCGCTCGGTGCCGCCCGCGAGCTCGCGGTCTACCGCATCGTGCAGGAGGCGCTCACGAACGCCCTGCGCCACGGCGACCGCGCCCGACCGGTGGAGCTGCTCTTCGACTGGCACGCCACCGAGCTGCGGCTCGACATCAGCAACTGGCTGCGCCCCGAGGCGGTGCTCACCGGCACCGCGACGGGCGGCACCGGCGCCGGGCACGGCCTCGCCGGCATGCGCGAGCGCGCCCAGCTGGCCGGGGGAGCGGTCGAGCTCTCGGCCCGGGGCGGCCGCTTCAGCGTGCGTCTCGCGGTGCCGGTGTCGGCGACCGCGGCCATCCCGATCCAGGCGCCCGCCGGAACCGGGCCGACCGTGCTCGTCTCCCCGGCCTCGCCGCGCACGCCCGGCTCGCCGGCGACCGCGCCGGCCGTGGTGCCGTTCTGGTCCGGGGCGGCCTCGACGATCGCCCGTCCGGAGGGCGCCGCAGCGCCCAGCGGCGCGCGCCGCGCATCCGCTCGTCCCTCGGAGGCATTGCCCTCCGCATCCGCTCACCCCGCGCCGACCGGCCCGGATCGCTCAGCAGGAAGCAGTGCACCGTGACCCAGAATCAGCCCATCCGCGTGCTGCTCGTCGACGACCAGGCCCTCTTCCGCACGGGCATCCGCATGCTCGTCGACTCGCAGGCCGACCTGCAGTTCGTGGGCGAGGCCGGCGACGGGCAGGAGGGCATCCGCGCCGCGGCCGCGGCCAAGCCCGATGTCGTGCTCATGGACATCCGCATGCCCGTGCTCGACGGCATCGAGTCGACCCTCGGCATCCTGCGCGGCGCCGAGGCCCGCGGCGAGGAGCCGCCCAAGGTCATCGTGCTCACCACCTTCGATCTCGACGAGGCCGCGGCCCGCGCCATCCGCGCCGGTGCCAGCGGCTTCGTGCTCAAGGACGCCGACCCCGAGTTCCTGCTCGCCGCCATCCGCACGGTGCACGCCGGCAGCGCGGTCATCGCCGCCTCCGCCACCCGCGAGCTCTTCGAGCACTTCGACGCCCGCGCGGCCGCTGCCGCGGTGCCCGACAGCTTCGGCGCGCTCACCGCCCGCGAGCGCGAGATCTTCATGCTCGCCGCCCGGGGCCTCAGCAACGCCGAGATCGCCGGCCGCGAGTTCCTCAGCGAGGCGACCGTCAAGACCCACATCAGCCGCATCCTGGGCAAGCTGGGCCTGCGCGATCGCGTGCAGCTCGTCGTCTTCGCCTTCGAGCACCGCCTCGTCGACTGAGCCCGTCCCCGGTCGCTGCGCGCTCCGGTGGGGCCCGTCCCCGAGACCGCCCGGTACCGCGGTCGGGGTTCCCCCTGAGCCGGGATCATCCGTCGGGAGGAGGGCGCCGGGCCCTCGGGGCGACGCCCGCATCCGCTCGTCTCCGTAGCGTCGGAGGCATGGACACCCCCACCACCGCCACCCCCCTGCAGGCCCCGTCGGCGCGGCCCGCCGCGGCCCCCGTCATCGCCCGCGTCGAGGGCCTCAGCAAGACCTACGGCCACGGTCGCACCGGCGTCACCGCGCTGCGCGACGTCGACCTCGAGCTGCGCCGCGGCGAGTTCACCGCGATCATGGGCTCCTCGGGCAGCGGCAAGTCGACCCTCATGCACATCATGGCCGGGCTCGACTCGGCCACCAGCGGCCGTGTCTGGCTCGGCGACACGGAGATCACCCGCCTCGACGACGACCAGCTCACCCTGCTGCGCCGCCGCCGGGTCGGCTTCGTCTTCCAGGCCTTCAACCTCGTGCCCACGCTCGACGTGCTCGGCAACATCCGGCTCCCCTTCGAGCTCGACGGTCGCGAGCCCGACTCCGACGAGGCCGAGCGCATCGACCGCCTCGTGCAGACCCTCGGCCTCGAGGAGCGCCTGCGCCACCGCCCCCACGAGCTCTCCGGAGGCCAGCAGCAGCGCGTCGCGATCGCCCGCGCTCTGGCCACCCGCCCCGACCTGATCCTCGCCGACGAGCCCACCGGCAACCTCGACTCCCGCACCAGCCGCGAGGTGCTCGCCGTGCTCTCCGCGGCGGCCCGCGACTACGGGCAGGCCATCGCGATGGTCACCCACGACCCGGTGGCGGCGAGCTTCGCCGACCGCATCGTCTTCCTCGCCGACGGCCGCCTGATCGAGGAGCGCGGCCGCTCGAGCGCCGAGCAGATCAGCGCGATCATGCTCGGCATGGAGGCCGCGCGATGAGCGCCGCGCTCCGCGAGCACCGATCGAGCCTCCTCGTCGCCGGTCTCTCCTCCGCCTTCGGCGTCGTGCTGCTCTCGATGATCGGGGCGATCGACACGGCGGCCAGAGCGGATGCGGTCGTCGGCGACAGCGGCACCGCGAGCGGACTGCTCGCCATCGCCGCGAGCCTGTTCATCGGCATCGCCCTCTACGTCAGCGCCGTGGTCACGGCGAACACCGTCGCGACGATCGTCGCAGGGCGCACCCGTACGATCGCCCTGCTGCGCCTGCTCGGCTCCTCCGCCCGGCGCCAGCGCAGCGCGGTCACCCGCGAGGGGCTCAGCGTCGGCCTCGTCGGCGCGGGCCTCGGCGCGCTCGCCGGCGAGGGCGTGCACCTGCTGCTCGTGCTCGTGCTGCGCGAGACCGGCGTGCTCCCGCCCATCGACTACCCGGTCGTCGCGCCGGTCGCTCTGCTGCCCGTGCTCGCGGTCGTGCTGACGACCTGGGCGGCCTTCCGCGCCGGCTCGCGCCGTGTGCTCGCGGTGCGCCCGATGCAGGCGCTCGGCGCCTCCGTCGAGCGCAGCGGCGAGGAGGTCGGCCGCCGCCCGGTGCGCCACGGCTTCGCCGTCGCCCTGATCGCGCTCGGCACCCTGCTGCTCGGCGGCGGCGTCGCGGTCGGCATGGTCTCGTCGTTCGGCGTCGTGCTCGGCTTCTTCGGCGGCATCCTCTCCTTCACCGGCATCGTGCTCGCCGCCGACCTCGTCATGCCGCCGCTGCTGCGCCTGGTCGGCCGAGCCATGGCGCGCACGGCCACCGGCCGGCTCGCCGCCGAGAACGCCGTCCGCGCGCCCGAGCGCAGCGCCCGCGCCACGATCGGGCTCGTCATCGGCGTCGCGCTGGTCACGACCTTCTCGGTCGGGCTGCAGTCCTACATCGACATGCTCGCCCGCGCGCAGCAGGGCGACCCGGAGTACTACGCCGGCATCGACGAGACCTTCGCCATGACCGTCGCCGTGTTCCTCGTGCTCATCGGCTTCAGCGCCCTCATCGCCGCCGTCGGGATGGCCAACGCGCTGTCGCTGAGCGTGCTGCAGCGCAGCCGCGAGCTCGGCCTGCTGCGAGCGCTGGGCTTCTCGAAGGGCCAGCTGCGCCGCATGATCCTGGCCGAGAGCGCGCAGCTCACCGTCACCGCCTCCGCCTTCGGCGTCGTGCTGGGCATCGCGTACGGATGGGCGGGCGCGCAGTCCCTGTTCGGCTCGATCGAGGGCGGCGGCCTGGTGCCGCCCGGCATCCCCTGGCTGCTCGTGCTGCTGGTCGTGCTCGGCACCGGCGCGCTCGCGGCGCTCGCCGCGGTCGCACCGACCCGACGCGCGGTGCGCGTCACCCCGATCGAGGCCCTGGCCGCGGCCTGAACCCGCCTCGGCCCCTGCCGGGAACGCAGGAGCCTCGTCCCCGCGTCCGCGGTGCTCGGCGCGAGCATCGCGGACG
>JASCOA010000064.1 GCA_029959365.1 Microbacteriaceae bacterium PS02343
CCCGCGGACGGCGCGCGCGGTGCGCCCGCCGCGCGACGCCCACGCCCGCCGACCCGCGGAGGGGCGGCCTTCGTCGTTCAGCGGGTGGGGCTCACTCGGGGAAGCGGCCGTACTTCGCCTGCGGCTTCGGGATGCGCAGCATGCGCAGCTGCATCGCCCGCATGCCGAAGTAGAAGGCGTTGCCCTTCTGCAGACGGTCGTCGCCGAACCTCGCGCGCAGGCGGCGCTTGAGGAAGACGTTGGCGATCGAGATGTCGAGGAGCGAGATCAGCATGTAGCCCAGCAGGAACACGAAGGTCAGGTCCTGCATGCCCACCGGCAGCAGCGTCGACAGGATGATGATGACGAACATCACCGGGATGAGCACCTCGCCGATGCTGAAGCGCGCGTCGGTGAAGTCGCGGATGTACCGGCGCTGCGGGCCCTTGTCGCGCTCGGGCAGGTACTTCTCGTCGCCGGCGGCCATCCCGAGGCGGTACTTCTCGCGCTCGGCGCGCTCCTTGTCGCGAGCGGACCTGTTCGCCAGCTTGCGGTCGGTCGGCACGAGCGGTCGCTTGTTCGCGGCCTCGCGCTCCTTGCGGCTCGGCGTCGGGCGGCCCTTGGCGGCGCTCGGGCTCTGCGGCTCGACGGCCTCGTCGGGCTCAGGGGTGTTGGTCTTCGGCACGTTGGGGTCCCTCGATCGGATGCGGCCTTTAAGATTACCCGCATGAGCTCCGAACTCCCCGCCGTCGATCCGTCCGCCATCAGCGATCTGGTCCGGCAGGGCTTCCCGACGACCATCGCGGACCTCGCCAGGCTGGTGCGCATCCCCTCCGTCTCGTGGGACGGCTTCGATCCCGCGCACGTCGCGGCCAGCGCCGAGGCGGTCGCAGGTCTGCTGCGCGACCTCGATCTCTTCGAGGCCGTCGAGATCCGTCGCGCCCCGCTCGCGAGCGGCGCGGGCCTCGGACAGCCCGCCGTGCTGGCCCGGCGCCCCGCCCGCAACGGCCGCCCGACCGTGCTGCTCTACGCGCACCACGACGTGCAGCCGCCCGGTGCTGACGAGGACTGGGAGACCCCGCCCTTCGAGCCGACCCAGCGCGGCGACCGGCTCTACGGGCGCGGCGCCGCCGACGACAAGGCCGGCGTCATGGCGCACGTGGGCGCGCTCCGAGCCCTCAAGCAGCACGCGGGCGACGACCCCGATCTCGGCATCGCCGTCTTCATCGAGGGGGAGGAGGAGTTCGGCTCCGGCTCCTTCGCCGCCTTCCTCGCCGAGCACCGCGACGCGCTCGCCGCCGACGCGATCATCGTGGCCGACTCCGGCAACTGGGACGAGGTCACCCCGGCGCTCACCGTCGGCCTGCGCGGCAACGTCACCTTCAACCTGACGATCGAGACGCTCGAGCACGCCAGCCACTCCGGCATGTTCGGCGGCGCGGTGCCGGATGCGATGCTCGCCGCCGCCCGTCTGCTCGCGAGCCTGCACCGCGAGGACGGCTCCGTCGCGGTCGAGGGCCTGCGCGGTATCGAGCAGGATACCCCCGCCTACGACGAGGCGCAGCTGCGCGCCGAGACCGGTCTGCTGCCCGAGGTGCAGCCGGTGGGCCGCGGCACGATCCTCAGCCGCATCTGGTCGCAGCCCGCAGTGACCGTCACGGGCATGGACCTGCCCAGCGTGCAGAACGCGTCGAACACCCTGCTGCCGAAGGTGCGCGCCCGCATCAGCGTGCGCATCGCCCCCGGCCAGCCGGCGGCCGAGGCCTACGCGGCCATCGAGGCGCATCTGCTCGCCCACGCGCCCTTCGGTGCTCGCCTCTCCTTCGACGAGGTCATCACCGGCGAGCCCTTCCTCGTCGACACCGACGGCTGGGCGGTCGCCGCGATGAACCGCGCCCTCGAGGACGTCTGGGGAGTCGCTCCCGTGCAGATGGGCGTCGGCGGCTCCATCCCCTTCATCGCCGATCTCGTCGAGGTCTTCCCCGAGGCGCAGATCCTGGTCACCGGCGTCGAGGACCCGCACTCGCGCGCGCACAGCCCGGGGGAGTCGCTGCACCTGGGCGTCTTCCAGCGCGCGGTCGCCAGCGAGGCGCTGCTGCTCGCCCGCCTCGAGGCCGGCGAGCCCACCGACTGAGGGAATGCATCCGCTCGGCGCGGTGCTTACACTGGAACGAGCGGATGCACGGCCGCGTCCCGCAGCGCGGGCAGCCGGGCAGTCCACCCCGAACACGCGAGGAGCACATCATGAGCGACACCATCAGTGACGTCACGCTGGGTGAGACCCGCACCAGCGCCGACCCCGCGCACGGGGTGCTCATCAGCGACGCGGCGGCCGACAAGGTGCGCAGCCTGCTGACCCAGGAGGGTCGCGACGACCTGCGCCTGCGCGTCGCCGTGCAGCCCGGCGGCTGCTCCGGTCTCATCTACCAGCTCTACTTCGACGAGCGCCTGCTCGACGGCGACGCGACCGTCGACTTCGACGGCGTCGAGGTCGTGGTGGACAAGATGAGCGTGCCCTACCTCAGCGGCGCGAGCATCGACTTCGAGGACACGATCCAGAAGCAGGGCTTCACCATCGACAACCCCAACGCGCAGGGCTCCTGCGCCTGCGGCGACAGCTTCCACTAGGAAACAGCCGCGACACGCCAGTGAGGCCCGATCCTTCCGGATCGGGCTTCGCTCGTTAATGACGGAGGGGGCGGGGATCCGCCTTCTACAAGCCGTCGTAGTAAGGCTCGCCTTAGCCTCTTGGGGGCGGCTTGGGCGGTAGGGTTGGGGCGTTCCCCAGGTAAGCTGGCTCGCAGCAGTCAACCGTGTGTCCGAGAGGTTTTTTCAGGTGCGCTCAAGTCGTCGTCTTCGGTGGGCCTCCGTCCCGGTATCGATCGTGCTCGTCGCGGTCCTCGCGGGCTGCACGCATGAGCAGCTCCGCGGTTGGCTTCCCGGCGACGAGAACGGCATCACCAACCACACCGATCGCGTGGTCGGTCTCTGGACCACCTCGTGGATCGTGCTCCTCATCGTGGGTGTCATCACCTGGGGCCTCATCATCTTCGCGGTCGTCGCGTACCGCCGCCGCAAGGGCCAGACCGGCCTGCCGGCGCAGATGCGCTACAACATGCCGATCGAGATCTTCTACACGGTCGTGCCGCTCATCCTCGTGCTGGGCTTCTTCGCCTTCACCGCCCGCGACCAGGCCGCCATCGAGGAGCCGTACGCGGAGCCCGACGTGCAGATCGAGGTCATCGGCAAGCGCTGGGCCTGGGACTTCAACTACCTCGACGCCAACGGCGAGCCGGACGTGTACGAGTCGAGCCAGCAGGTCTCGCGCGACACCCCGACCGGCGAGATCGACGAGAGCACCATCCCGACCCTCGTGCTGCCGGTCAACCAGAAGGTGGAGATCACCATCGAGTCGCGCGACGTCGCGCACTCCTTCTGGATCGTGGACTTCCTCTACAAGAAGGACATGATCCCCGGCAAGAGCAACCACCTGTACTTCGAGCCGCTGAAGGAGGGCAACTACTCCGGCAAGTGCGCTGAGCTCTGCGGCCAGTACCACTCGCTCATGCTCTTCAACGTGAACGTGGTCTCGCAGGCCGAGTACGAGGACTACCTCGATTCGCTGCGCGACGCCGGGCAGACCGGATCGGTCGGCCTCGAGTACAACCCGAACCAGAACCTCCCCGGCACCGAGTCCGCGCGGACCGAGCACTGAGCGACGCGAGAAGTAGAGGCGATCGAGCAATGACCACCACCGCTGCGGCACCCACCGCGCAGAAGCCCGCGGCCCCGGGGCCCGTCCCCAACCGCAAGGGCAACATCATCGTCTCGTGGATCACGTCCACGGACCACAAGACGATCGGGTACATGTACCTGATCACCTCGTTCCTGTACTTCTGCCTCGGCGGAGTCATGGCGCTCATCATCCGCGCGCAGCTCTTCGAGCCCGGCCTCGAGGTCGTCGCGACCGAGGAGCAGTACAACCAGCTCTTCACGATGCACGGCACGATCATGCTGCTCATGTTCGCGACCCCGCTCTTCGCGGGCTTCGCCAACGTGCTCATGCCGCTGCAGATCGGTGCGCCCGACGTCGCCTTCCCGCGACTCAACGCGCTGGCGTACTGGTTCTACAGCTTCGGCTCGCTCATCGCGGTCGCCGGCTTCCTCACCCCGCAGGGCGCCGCGTCGTTCGGCTGGTTCGCCTACGCGCCGCTGTCGAACACGACGTTCTCGCCCGGCATCGGCGGTGACCTCTGGGTCGTCGGCCTCGCGCTGAGCGGATTCGGCACCATCCTCGGTGGCGTCAACTTCATCACCACGATCATCACGATGCGCGCCCCCGGCATGACCATGTGGCGCATGCCGATCTTCACCTGGAACATCCTGGTGACGTCGATCCTCGTGCTGATGGCCTTCCCCGTGCTCGCCGCGGCGATGTTCGGCCTCGCGGCCGACCGCCTCTTCGACGCGCACATCTACAACGTCGAGGCCGGCGGTGTGATCCTCTGGCAGCACCTGTTCTGGTTCTTCGGCCACCCCGAGGTCTACATCATCGCGCTGCCGTTCTTCGGCATCGTCTCGGAGATCTTCCCGGTCTTCAGCCGCAAGCCGATCTTCGGCTACAAGACCCTCGTCTACGCGACCATCGCGATCGCCGCCCTGTCCGTCACGGTGTGGGCCCACCACATGTACGTGACCGGATCGGTGCTGCTGCCGTTCTTCTCGCTCATGACGATGCTCATCGCGGTGCCCACCGGCGTGAAGATCTTCAACTGGATCGGCACGATGTGGCGCGGATCCCTGACCTTCGAGAGCCCCATGCTCTGGTCGATCGGCTTCCTCATCACCTTCACCTTCGGTGGTCTCACCGGCGTGATCCTGGCGTCGCCGCCGCTCGACTTCGCGGTCTCCGACACCTACTTCGTCGTGGCGCACTTCCACTACGTCGTCTTCGGCACCGTCGTATTCGCCATGTTCGCGGGCTTCTACTTCTGGTGGCCCAAGTGGACCGGCAAGATGCTCGACGACCGCCTCGGCAAGATCCACTTCTGGTGGCTCTTCATCGGCTTCCACATGACGTTCCTGATCCAGCACTGGATCGGCGTCATGAGCATGCCGCGTCGTTACGCGACGTACATGGAGTCCGACGGCGTCACCTGGATGAACCAGCTCTCGACGGTCGGCTCGATCATCCTGGGTCTCTCGCTCATCCCGTTCTTCCTCAACGTCTACCTGACCGCGCGCAACGCGCCGAAGGTCACCGTGAACGACCCCTGGGGCTACTCCCGCTCGCTCGAGTGGGCCACGTCCTGCCCGCCGCCGCGGCACAACTTCACCTCGATCCCGCGCATCCGCTCGGAGTCGCCGGCCTTCGACCTCAACCACCCCGAGGCGGGCGTGCCGTTCGGCATCGGCCCGGCGAAGGACGCGCCCGACGCGCCGGTCAAGGACCTCACCGACGGAAAGGTCAAGTAAGACCTCATGAAGACGAATATCGGGCTCTTCTGGATCCTCGCGGTCTTCTTCGTCCTCGCGGACGCGGCGTACACGGTGTGGAGCCTCATCGACCACGGCTCGGTCGAGTGGACCGGCACCCTGGGCATCGGACTCGCGGGCGTCCTGTCGGCGTTCATCGCCTTCTACGTGAATCTCAGCTACAAGGCGCAGGGCGGCGAGCTGCCGGAGGACCGCCTCGACGCGGCGATCGACGACGGCGAGCCGGAGCAGGGCTTCTTCAGCCCCTGGTCCTGGTGGCCCCTCGCGCTCGGCTCGGGCGCGGCGGTGTGCTTCCTCGCACTCGCAGTGGGCATCTGGCTGCTCTTCATCGGCGTCGCCTTCACCGTGGTGGCGCTGGTGGGCTGGACCTACGAGTACCAGCGCGGCAACTTCGGTCACTGACCCATCGCGCGAAGGCCCCGTTCGAGCTCTTGCTCGGCGGGGCCTTCGTCGTTTGCACAGCAGCTCTGGTTCCGGACCCGCGTCGCGCGAGGCCCCGATTGGCGTCGTGCGGCCCGTTCTGCTCTACTGGCAGCATGACGAGCACTGCTGCCGGCGACGGCGCCGAGGCGACCACGATCATCCGCGCGGCCCGCGGCAGCGATGGCGATGCGGTCTTCGCGCTCCTCGCCCAGCTCGGCGCCGAGACGGCCGCTGATCGCGCGGAGTTCGACCACGGCTTCTCCGCGTGCCTGCGCTCGCCCGACCCGACCTTCCTGCGCATCCTCGAGCACGAGGGCGTGGTGCGCGGCTACGCGCTCACCAGCATCGTTCCGCTGCTCTCCGCCAACGGCACGAGCGCGCAGGTGCAGGAGATCGTCGTCGACACCGCCCTGCGCGGGGACGGCCTCGGGCGACTGCTGCTCGAAGCGGTCGAGGCGGAGTGCCGCAACCGCGGCGTGCGCCAGGTGACCGTGGCGAGCCGCCGCAGCGCCGGCTTCTACGAGAAGCAGGGCTGGGTGCGCAGCGCCGATTTCCTGCGGCTGGAGCTCTGACGGACGCCTCAGCACCGCAGGCACTCGCCTGGGCGGGGGAGCGAGCGCTGCTCGATCCCCTGGTGCGTGCCGACCGCACGGCGCTCGACGCTCTGCTGGCCGAGGACTTCACCGAGATCGGCGCCTCAGGCCGCCTCTGGACGCGCGAGGCCATGCTCGTCGAGCTGCCGCTGCATCCTGTGCTCGGCGCACCCGCGGTCGATGAGCAGAGCGCCACGCTGCTGGACGAGCACCACGTGCTGCTGCGCTACCGACTGCGCGTGGATGGCCATCGCAGTCGCCGATGCTCGCTCTGGATCGTGAAGGGCGGCCGCGGACTCCTGCGCTTCCATCAGGGCACCCGCATCGACTGAGGACGCACCGCCGACGATCGTCGTGACGGGGCTGAGGAGGGTGGCCGTTCCGCGGGAGCGGTCTGCGCATCCGCGAACGGCTGCCGAGCGCGCGGTCGGACTAGCGAGCACGTCGGTTAAAGTACGGCGGGCCCGGGGAATGAACATCCCAGGCCCGCCGTGTCTCGTGCAGGAGCGACCGATCAGTGGTGGCCGTGCTCCTTGGCGTGCTCGATCTCGCCCTTGGTGGGGGGCACGATCCGGTCCTCGAAGAACCAGCGCGAGAGCGCTGCGCGCATGCGCTGCCCCGCGGTGATGCGGCCCTTGGCGTTCGGGCGGATCATCAGCGGCGCGTAGTCGTTGAAGCTCACCAGACGCCAGCGCTCGTAGTCGTCGAGCTGCTCGTGCACCTCGATGTAGGCGCCACCGGGCATGCGCACGATGCGACCCGATTCGAAGCCGTGCAGCGCGATCTCGCGGTCCTTCTTCTGCAGACCGAGGCAGATGCGCTTGGTCACGATGAAGGCGATCACCGGTCCGACGAAGAGCAGCGCCTGGAGCGTGTGGATCACGCCCTCCATGGTGAGCATGAAGTGCGTCGCCATGATGTCCGAGCTCGCCGCCGCCCACATGACCGCGTAGAACGTGACGCCGGCGGCGCCGATCGCGGTGCGGGTAGGAGCGTTGCGAGGACGGTCGGCGATGTGGTGCTCGCGCTTGTCGCCGGTGATCCACGCCTCGAGGAAGGGGTAGATCGCGACGACGACCAGGAGGCCGACCAGGGCGATCATCGGAACGAGGATGCCGAAGGGCAGGGTGTAGCCGAAGACGTGTACGTCCCAGTTCGGCGGCGCCAGACGCAGCGCGCCGTCCGCGAATCCGATGTACCAGTCGGGCTGGGTTCCTGCGGAGACGGGGGAGGGGTCGTACGGGCCGTAGTTCCAGATCGGGTTGATCGTGAAGAACGAGGCGATCAGCATGATCACGCCGAACACGAGGAAGAAGAAGCCGCCGGCCTTCGCCGCGAAGTGCGGGAGGATCGGCACGCCGACCACGTTCTCGTTCGTGCGGCCGGGGCCGGCGAACTGCGTGTGCTTGTTGACGATGAGCAGCACCATGTGCAGAGCGAGCGTGACGATGAGGATCGCCGGCAGCAGCATGATGTGCAGCACGTAGAGGCGGGGGATGACCTCGACGCCGGGGAACTCGCCGCCGAACAGGAAGTACGAGATCCAGACGCCGACGACGGGCAGGCCCTTGAGCATGCCGTCGATGATGCGCAGACCGTTGCCCGAGAGCAGGTCGTCGGGGAGCGAGTAGCCGGTGAAGCCCTCGGCCATCGCGAGCACGAAGAGCACGAAGCCGATGACCCAGTTGATCTCGCGCGGCTTGCGGAAGGCGCCGGTGAAGAAGACGCGCAGCATGTGCAGGCCGATGGAGGCCACGAACAGCAGGGCCGCCCAGTGGTGCACCTGGCGCATGAGCAGGCCGCCGCGGATCTCGAACGAGAGGTCGAGCGAGGAGTGGTAGGCCACCGACATGTGGATGCCGGAGAGCGGCAGGTACTCGCCGTCGTAGTAGACCTCGGTCATCGACGGGTCGAAGAAGAAGGTCAGGAACGTGCCCGAGAGCAGGATGACGACGAAGCTGTAGAGCGCGACCTCGCCGAGCATGAAGGACCAGTGGTCCGGGAAGATCTTGCGACCGAGCTCCTTGACGGCGCCCGAGATGCTCGTGCGCTCATCGAGGTAGTTGGCGGCGGCGGCGGTGAAGCGGCTGCCGCGGGTCGGCGGGGTGACGGTGGACGTGCTCAACGCTCGCGCTCCCAGAAGCTCGGCCCGACGGGCTCGGTGAAGTCGCTCTTGGCGACCAGGTAGCCCTCGCCGTCCACCTCGATGGGCAGCTGCGGCAGGGGGCGGGCGGCCGGGCCGAAGATGACGGCGGCGTGGTTGGCGACGTCGAACTGCGACTGGTGGCAGGGGCACAGCAGGTGGTGCGTGTGCTGCTCGTAGAGCGCCACCGGGCATCCCACGTGGGTGCAGATCTTGGAGTACGCGACGATGCCGTCGTACGACCAGTCCTTGCGGTCCTCGCGCTCGTTGAGCTCGGCGGGGTTGAGACGCATGAGCAGGACGACGGCCTTGGCCTTGGCGTCGAGCAGGTGCTCCGCCTCGCCCAGGTTGTCGGGGATGACGTGGAAGGCGGAGCCGATGGTGACGTCCGCGGCGCGGATGGGGGTGCCGTCCGGGTCGCGCACGAGGCGCACGCCCTTCTCCCACATCGTGTGGCGGAGCAGTTCGTGCGGCTCGGCGGCGGGCGCCAGGTCGCGGAACAGGAAGATCGCCGGCAGCGGCCAGGCCGCGATGGCTCCGAAGAGGGTGTTGCGGATGAGCTTGCGGCGACCGAAGCCCGACTCCTTGTTGGCGTCGTCGAAGATCTTGACGACCTTCGCACGGACCTCGTCGGTGCCGCGGGTGCCGTGGCGCTGCTCGACGAACTCCTCGCCGCTCATGAGGTTCTTGCCCCAGAGCACGATGC
Organism: Microbacteriaceae bacterium PS02343; assembly: GCA_029959365.1. Lineage (GTDB taxonomy): Bacteria > Actinomycetota > Actinomycetes > Actinomycetales > Microbacteriaceae > Arenivirga. The sequence continues at coordinate 9,341 of JASCOA010000064.1, forward strand.
CCGTGCCGATCGCCAGCAGGGCGAAGGCGAGGCCGATGCCGATGAACATGTTGTTCTGGCGGATCGTGCCGAAGCCCTCGACGGAGACGTCGATGGGCCAGAAGAAGTACGCGAAGATCGCGAAGGCGCTCGCGAGGATCGAGAACAGGAAGAGCGCGACCACGCGGCGCGACATCTGCCGGTCCTTGCGCGGGTCGAGATCGGTGACCCGCTCGCGGTGCGGCGGCATACCGGGGTTCTCCACGGCGTCGGTGGGTGCGATCGCGGTGCCGATCGATACCTCGCGCGGCGCGTGCGCCTCGACGGCCGAGCCCGTGGCTTCGTCGTCGTGCTGTGACATGCTCTTCCCTTTCTCGGAGCTCAGTGGTGCCGGTGCCTCAGTTCGCCTTCGCGGTCAACCAGACCGTGATGGCGATGACGGCTCCGAGTCCGAAGATCCAGATGAACAGACCCTCCGCGACGGGGCCAAGGCTGCCCAGCTCGAAGCCACCGGGGCTCGAGTTGTCGTCGACGTAGGTCAAGTAGCTGATGATGTCGGCCTTGTCGGCCGGCGAGAGGTTCATGTCGTTGAAGACCGGCATGTTCTGCGGGCCGGTGACCATGGCCTCGTAGATGTGCTCCGGCGCGACGCCGCCCAGGGGCGGTGCGAACTTGCCCTCGGTGAGCGCACCACCGGCGCCGGCGACGTTGTGGCACATCGCGCAGTTGATGCGGAAGAGCTCGGCGCCGTTCGCGGCGTCGCTGTCGCCCGTGAGGTACTCCTCATCGGGGATGGCCGGACCGGGGGAGATGGACGCCACGTAGGCGGCCATCGCCTCGATCTGCTCGTCGGTGAACTGCACCGGCTTGCGCTCGGCCTGCGCGCCGTCGAAGGCCATCGGCATGCGGCCGGTGCCGACCTGGAAGTCGACGGAGGCCGCGCCCACGCCGTGCAGCGAGGGGCCGGCCTGAGTGCCCTGCAGCGCAGCGCCGTGGCAGGTGGCGCAGTTGGCGGCGAAGAGCTTCTCGCCCTCCTCGATGGTCGACTGCGAGACGACGCCGGTCTCGTCGGCGGTCGCGGTCGAGCTGAACGCGGCGTAGGCGCCGCCGGTGCTCAGCAGGCCGATCACGATGAGCGCGACGGCGGCCAACGGGTGGCGGCGGCCGGTCTTCTTCGCAGTGCGGGCGCGGGGGTTCTTCGCCATGGCTTCGATGATCCTCAGTGCTTATTTCAGGAAGTAGATGACGATGAAGAGGCCGATCCAGACCACATCGACGAAGTGCCAGTAGTAGGAGACGACGATCGCGCTGGTCGCCTCCTTGTGCCCGAACCGCTTCGCCGAGTAGGCGCGGCCGATCACGAGGAGCATGGCGATGAGGCCGCCCAGCACGTGCAGGCCGTGGAAGCCGGTCGTGATGTAGAAGGCGGAGCCGTACGCGCTGGAGGAGAGGGTCACGTGCTCGCTCACGAGCACGGCGTACTCGTAGGTCTGGCCGGCGACGAAGATCGCGCCCAGGGCGAAGCTCGCGAAGAACCACTCGACCATGCCCCACTGCGTCGGCTTCCAGCCGGTCGCGCGCGGTTGCAGCCGCTCGGCGGCGAAGACGCCGAACTGCATCGTGACCGAGGAGAGCACGAGCACGACGGTGATCGTGAAGGCCCAGGGCACGTTGAGCAGACCGGCCTCGCCGGCCCAGAGCTCGGGGGACATCGAACGCAGCGTGAAGTAGATCGCGAAGAGGCCAGCGAAGAACATCACTTCGCTGCCGAGCCACACGATCGTGCCGACGGCCACGGTATTGGGTCGGTTCACGACGGGGGCCGACCGCTCCAGAGAGGTGCTTGTCACGTGGTCCATTATGCGGGATTTCGCTCTCGGCGTTTACTAAGGCAGACCTTGGTTCGACGATATGTCGAAGATGTACATCCGGTGCCTGCCCGCCGTTCGCCGGAATGGCGGGGGAGGCGCCCGCGAGAAGAGATCCGATCCGATCCGACGAGTCGGCGCGTCGCGGCACCGGAACGGCCCCCGAGGCGTCGCTAGGGTGATCCGCATGAGCACCGAGCACAGCTGGTCCGGCATCCTGGGCGCCCTCCTCGAGGGTCGCGACCTGAGCATCGCCGAGGCCACCTGGTGCATGGAGCAGGTGATGACCGGCGCGGCCACGCCCTCGCAGCTGGCCGGGTTCCTGGTGGCGCTGCGCGCGAAGGGCGAGACCGTCGACGAGATCGTGGGATTCCGCGACGCGATCCTCGCCCACGCGGTGCCGCTGCCGCTGCCGAGCATGGCCGTCGACATCGTGGGTACCGGCGGCGACCTCGTCGGCACGGTCAACGTCTCGACCATGGCCTCGATCGTGATCGCCGGCTCGGGCGTGCCCGTCGTCAAGCACGGCAACCGCGCCTCGAGCAGCCGCTCGGGCAGCTCGGACGTGCTGGCCGCGCTCGGCGTCGACCTCGATCTCGAACCGGAGCAGGTGGCCGCGAACCTCGAGCGCGTCGGCATCACCTTCGCCTTCGCGGCCAAGTTCCACCCCGGGTTCCGGCACGCCGCCGCCACTCGCAAGGAGCTCGGCATCCCCACGGTCTTCAACTTCCTCGGCCCGCTGGTCAACCCGGTGCGCCCCGAGGCGAGCGCCGTCGGCGTCTCGTCGATCGAGAAGGTGCCGCTCATCGTCGGCGTCTTCCGCACCCGCGGCGCCACCGCGCTCGTCTTCCGCGGCGACGACGGTCTGGACGAGCTGACCACGACCGGGCACAGCCACATCTGGGAGGTCAGTCGCGGCGCGGTCAACGAGTACGACCTCGACCCCCGCGACCTCGGCATCCCCCAGGCGCGCACCGAGGATCTGCTCGGCGGCGATGCGCAGCACAACGCGCGGATCGCCCGCGAGACGCTCGCCGGCGCATCCGGTGCGGTGCGCGACATCGTGCTGCTGAACGCCGCCGCCGGTCTCGTGGCCTACCGCCTCGCCGAGGACGCCGCGCAGGGCGACCGACCGCTGCTCGACCGCCTGCGCGAGCAGCTCGTCGTCGCGGCCGAGACGATCGACTCGGGTCGGGCGATCGCCAAGCTCGACGAGTGGATCGGCGGCTGACGCCTCGCCCTCGCGCTACTGGAAGTCGCGGGAGCGCGTGCGCACCCCGACGTCGAGGGCCTCGAAGCGGTCGGCCACGAGGTTGATCACGCCCTCGGGCGTGCGCTCGAGGATGCCGCGCACGATGAGCGCGGGGCTGCCGCGCGCGATCGTGCGGTAGCGGCCCCAGACACCGACGCTGCAGATGACGTTGAGCAGGCCCGTCTCGTCCTCGATGTTCATGAAGGTCATGCCACCGGCGGTGGCGGGGCGCTGGCGGTGCGTGACGACGCCGCCCACCTCGATCCGCCGGCCGGACTCCGCGGAGCTCAGCGCGGCGACGTCGAGCGCGCCGCGGCGGCGCAGCCCCGCGCGCAGGTGCTGCATCGGATGGCCCTCGGGGGTGATGCCGGTGGCCCACAGGTCGAAGGCGGTCTGCTCGGCGCCCGTCGGCACGGGCAGCAGCGGCGGCTGCACGGCCACGGCGGTGTACGGCAGCTGCTCGGGGCGCTCGCGGGCGGCGCGGCCCGCCTCCCAGAGCCCCTCGCGCACCCCGACCCCGAGCCCCTCGAGCGCGCCGGCGCCGGCGAGCCCCTCGATCTGCGCGCTCGTGAGCCGGGCCCGGCGGGCCAGGTCGTGCAGGTCGCGGAACGGGCCGTCCTGCTCGCGGGCGTCGACGATGCGCTTCGCCGAGTGCTCGCTCATGCCGGTGACGCCGGCGAGGCCGAGCCGCACCGCGTGCCGGGCGTCGCGGCGGTGAGACGGGAGTGCGGCGGTGCTCGCGCGGTCGAAGACGGGCGGCACGGGCGGCTGGGTGCGCTCCGCGCATCCGCTCAGCCCCGTCGGCCCCTCGCCGGGCTCGATCCGCTCGAGGCCCGGCTGCCAGGCGGAGCGCTGCACGTCGGGGCGGAGTGTGCGCACCCCGTGGCGGCGCGCATCCGCCGTCAGCGTCTGGCTCGAGTAGAAGCCCATCGGCTGCGATCGCAGCAGGGCGGCGAGGAAGGCGGCCGGGTAATGCAGCTTGAGCCAGCTGCTCGCGTAGACGAGCAGCCCGAAGCTGAGGCTGTGGCTCTCGGCGAAGCCGAAGTCGGCGAAGGCCTGGATCTTGTCGTAGATCGCGTTGGAGGTCTCCTCGTCGAGGCCGTTCTCGGCCATGCCGGCGTAGAGCTTGGTCTTGAGCCGGCCGATCTTCTCCCGGCCGCGCTTGGAGCCCATCGCGCGGCGCAGCAGGTCGGCGTCCTCGGCCGAGCAGTTGCCGATGGCCACGGCCATCTGCATGAGCTGCTCCTGGAAGATCGGCACGCCGCAGGTCTTCTCGAGCACCGGCTTCAACTTCGGGTGGACGTAGTCGATCGGCTCCTTGCCGAGCTTGCGGCGGATGTACGGGTGCACGGCGCCGCCCTGGATCGGACCCGGGCGGATGAGGGCGATCTCGATGACGAGGTCGTAGAACCTGCGCGGCTGCAGCCGGGGGAGCGTGCCCATCTGCGCGCGGCTCTCGACCTGGAAGACGCCGATCGAGTCGGCGATCGCGAGCATGTCGTAGACCGCGGCCTCCTCCTTCGGCAGGCTGTCGAACGTCCAGATCTCGCCGGTGTGCTCGGCGATCAGCTCGAAGCAGTGGTTGAGCGCCGACAGCATGCCCAGGCCGAGCAGGTCGAACTTGACGAGGCCCATGTAGGCGCAGTCGTCCTTGTCCCACTGCAGCACGGTCCTCTTGTCCATGCGCGCCTTCTCGATGGGCACGACCTCGCCGACTGGCCGGTCGGTGAGCACCATGCCGCCGGAGTGGATGCCGAGGTGGCGCGGCGACTTCAGCAGCTCGTCCGCCAGCTCGAGCACGGGCAACGGCACGCCCGTCTCGGCTGCGGGCAGCGGTCCGTAGGCCTCGACGTTCTTCGACCAGGCGTCCTGCTGACCGGGGCTGAAGCCGAGCGCCTTCGCGATGTCGCGCACGGCGTTGCGCGGCCGGTACGTGATGACGTTCGCGACCTGCGCGGCGTTGCGGCGGCCGTAGCGCTCGTAGACGTACTGGATGGCCTCCTCGCGGCGGTCGGAGTCGAAGTCGACGTCGATGTCGGGCTCCTCGTCGCGCAGGCTCGAGAGGAAGCGCTCGAACGGGAGCTTGAAGAAGAAGGCATCCACGGCCGTGATGCTCAGCACGTAGCAGACCACCGAGCTGGCGGCCGAGCCGCGGCCCTGGCAGAGGATGCCGCGGCCGCGGGCGAAGCGCACGATGTCCTCGACGATGAGGAAGTAGCCGGGGAAGTCCTTGGCCTCGATCACGTCGAGCTCGCTCGCGACGCGCAGCTCGACCTTCGCGTACGTCTCGGCGTCGAGGTGCGCGTACTTGGCGGGCAGCCGCTCGGCGACGAGGGCGCGCAGCCAGCTCATCGGGGTGTGCCCCTCGGGCACGTCGAGCCTCGGCAGCCCGGGCGAGGCCTTCTTGAGCGGGAAGGCGAGCTCGCCGGCGAGCTCCACGGTGCGCTCGACGGCGCCCGGATAGCGGATGAAGCGGGCCGCCATCTCGACACCCGAGCGCAGGTGCGCCCCGGCCGTCGCCGGCAGCCATCCGTCGAGCTCGTCGAGGCTGCGACGGGCGCGTACCGCGGCGAGGGCCTCCGCCAGCCGGTGCCCGTCCGGGCGCGCGAAGTGAGCGTTGCCGGCCGCGATCGTGCGCAGCCCGCGCGCGGACGCCAGCGCGGCGAGCGCGTCGTTGCGGGGGTCGTCGAGCGGGTCGCCGTGCGCCGTCAGCTCGACGACGACGTGCTCGTCGCCGAAGAGCGCGACCAGCTCATCGAGGGCGGCGCCCGCGGCCTGCCGGCCCGCCGCATCCGCTGCGCCCAGCACCCGCCGCACGCGGCCCTTGCGGCAGCCGGTGAGCACGACGACGCTGCCGCGCACCCGCTGGGCGAGCGCGTCGAGGTCGTAGACGGGGCGGCCCTTCTCGGCGCCGTCGGCGAGCTGCGCGTCGGTGATCGCGCCGGCGAGCGCGTGGTAGCCCTCGGCGCCCCGGGCCAGCAGCAGCAGGTGCTCGCCCTCCGGATCGGCCGCGCCCTGCTGCGGGCCGCTCAAACCCAGCGAGAGCTCGGCGCCGTAGACCGTCGCGAGCCCGTGCGCCTCGGCCGCCTCGGCGAAGCGGGCGGCGCCGTAGAAGCCGTCGTGATCGGTGATCGCCAGCGCGCTGAGGCCCAGGCGCACCGCCTCCTCGACGAGCTGCTCGGGCGAGCTCGAGCCGTCGAGGAAGCTGTAGCTCGAGTGCGCGTGCAGCTCGGCGTAGGGCACGGTCGCCGTGGGCCGGTCGAGCTCGGGGGCGTCGTAGTGGGCGCGCTTGCGCGAGAAGGCCGGGCCGTCGCCGCCGTCGCGGCCCGTGAAGCCGGAGGGGTGCTCGACGCCCATCTCGGTGGCGGCGTCGATGCCGCTCGGGCGGGGCGGCCGCTGCGGCGAGCGGATGCGGTCGGAGCGATCGCTGCGGGTGCCGTGCGCGGAGGGGGTGGGCGGGAGCGCGCTCGGGTTCCGATCGGAGGCCTCCTGGCCGCGCTCGGCAGCCTGTTCACGGTCGGGCGGCGCCTCGATGGGGTCGTGCTCGCCCGGCTCGGAGGGGCGCCGGGTCGCCGAGAGCCGCCGCTCGATCGCCGACCAGGGCTGCGGCGGGTTCCTGAAGCCCATCGTCCCTCCCTCTGCGCAGCGCTGGCGCGCATCCGCTCGTCCACTATCGAAGATATGTTCGAATCATGCAAGCCGGTAGCGTTGGCGGCACCCCACGAGCAGGAGCAGCATGACCACGCCACGACCCGCCCGCGTCTACACGGCGGGCCCCGCCGTCTTCTTCCCCGACCTCGCCGAGCGGATCGCCGACGTGCACCGCCTCGCCGCCGAGCGCGGGCTCGAGGCGATCGTGCCGGGCGACGTGCTCGACCGGCCCGAGGGCTTCCCGGTGCCGCCGAGCATGCGCGACATCTACGAGCTCAATGTGCAGCGCATCCTGCGCGCCGACGCGGTGATCGCCGACCTCACCCCGTTCCGCGGCCCCAGCGCCGATCCCGGCACGGTCTGGGAGATCGGCTACGCCGTTGCGCTCGGCAAGCCGGTGTTCGCCTACACGGGCGACCGCCGCGAGTACAAGGAGCGGGTCGCGCCCGACGGCCTGCGGGTCGAGGACCACGGCGCCGTCGACAACCTCATGATCGGCGCCTCGATCGCCTCGCTGCACGACGACCAGGCCGGCGCGCTCGACGCGGTGGCCGCGTGGTGGGTCGAGCAGGGCTGATCGTCGCGCTGCGGCGGACCTAGGATCGCCGCATGCCCATCGTCGACCTCGCCATCTACGCCGACGGCCGCCGCACGGCGGACCCCGCGAGCCTCGACGAGGCCTTCGAGCTCGCCGGCCAGCGTGGCGGGCTCGCCTGGGTCGCGCTCGACGACCCCTCCGCCGAGGAGCTGCGCGCCGTCGCGACGGAGTTCGGCGTGGACGAGCCCTTCGTGGGCCACGCGCTGGCGCCGCACCACCGCTCCGGTCTCGAGCGGCTCGGCGGCGCGCTGCACCTCGTGCTGCGCCCCGCCCGCTACGACGACGCCGATGAGGTGGTGCGCTTCGACGAGCTGCACGTGCTGCAGCGCGAGGACCTCGTCGTCACCGTGCGGCACGGCGGCTCGCCCGACGTGGCCGCGGTGCGCGAGCGGCTCGAGGCGCATCCGGACTGGCTCGCCGGCGGCGCCACCCGCATCCTCGGCGCGCTGCTCGCCCAGGTCGTGGAGGACTACGCGCCGGTGGTCGCCGGCCTCGAGCAGGACATCGACGAGATCGAGGAGCAGCTCTTCGGCGGCGACGAGCACGTCTCGCGGCGCAGCTACGAGCTGCTGCGCGAGGTGATCCGGTTCCAGAAGTCGGTGCATCCGCTCGACGACATCATCGACACGCTCGCCGAGCGCGCTCGCGAGGACGGCGCGCCGGACGCGGTGCGCCGCTCGCTGCGCGCGGTCGCCGGCCGGGTGCGCCGGGTCTCGGAGCGGGCGGATGCGTTTAGCACGCTGCTGCAGAACGCCCTGACCGTGCACTCGACGCTGGTGAGCCAGCGCCAGAACGAGCAGATGGAGCGGCTCAGCGAGACGAGCGTTCGTCAGGCCGAGCAGTCGAAGCGGATCTCCTCGTGGGCGGCGATCCTCTTCGCGCCGACGATGATCGCGGCGGTCTACGGCATGAACTTCCGCTTCATGCCCGAGCTCGAGCAGCCCTGGGGCTACCCGGCCGCGCTCGGCGCCATGCTCGGCGTCGGGGTGCTGTTCTGGGCGATCTTCAAGGCCAAGAAGTGGCTCTGAGCGCGGCTCAGTCGTAGCGCCCCTCCGCGCGCCAGCGCCCCTCCTCGAGCAGCAGCAGCCAGGCGGTGCCGTCGGCCTCGACGAGCTGCAGCCGCTGCGCGACGCGGTGGCGCTCCGGGTCCCACCAGCGCTGCTGCAGCGGCCAGGGGCCGGCCCAGGCGCGCACATCGCTCGTCGCGCGGCGCTCGGCGGGGGAGAAGAGCGAGGGCGGCGCGCTGAGCGCACCGCGCTCGTCGACCCGCACGGGCTCGCCGGTCTCGTCGAGCAGCAGCACGGGCGGCGGCTCGGCGAAGACCGTGGCCGGCGTCGGCCCGGGCAGGGAGCCCGGCCAGGGCGCGTGGAGCGCACTCGACGCGGGGCGCGCACTCGTGCCGGGGCGACGGGGAGCGCGGGCGGCGGGTGCCGCCGCCGCCGCCTCACCCCAGGGCACGAGCACGCGGCGCTCGTCGAGCAGCCGACCGCCGCCGACCGCTGCGGTGACCACGGACTCGTGGCCGAGCAGGCTCTGCACCCGGCTGAGCGCGCCGTGCACGCGCTCCTCCGGCGCGCCGCCCCAGAGGCCCTGCTCGTGGTTGCCGAGCTCGTCCGCCTCCTCGGGCAGCAGCCGGACGGCCGTGATCGGCGCCCCGAGCTGCTCGCCGCCGCGCATCGCGCCCTGCAGCTGCCAGCGCAGCCGGTCGACGACGTCGGCCGGCGAGAACCAGCGCGGATGCAGCCAGGCGCGCTCGCTGCGCCCGCCCGCCTCGTCGTCGATCACCACGCGCAGGCTCGTGCAGGCGAGCCCCGCGGCCCGCAGCCCCGCGATGAAGCGCTCCGCGGGCTGGCGGGCCGCGAAGGCGAGCTGGTCGACCCGGTCGAGGGG
>JASCOA010000065.1 GCA_029959365.1 Microbacteriaceae bacterium PS02343
GATCCGCTCGGCGGACGCAGCAGGCCCCGACCGGGATGGTCGGGGCCTGCTGGCGAAGCGGATGCGCGTTATTGGATCGAGGGCACGTTCCAGCGAGCCGGGGCGAGCCGGTAGCCGACGCCGCGGACCGTCTCGATCCACTGCGGGGTGCGCGGGTTGTCGTCGAGCTTGCGGCGCAGGTTGCCCAGGTGCACCTCGACGGCGCGCTCCTCGGCCTCGTCGACGCGGCCGGTGACGGAGTACTCGTCGGAGTGGAGCTCGGCCACGAGGTCGGCCTTGGAGCGCACGCGGCGGCCGCTCGAGAGCAGCGAGGCGAGCAGGTCGAACTCGGTGCGGGTGAGCTGCAGCTCGACGCCGTTGAGGCTCACCTCCCGGGTCTCGACAGCGAGGGTGAGGCCGTTGTGACTGTAGACCGTGCCCTCCCCGGCCGAGAAGCCCGATGCATCGGGTGCTGCGGGCGCGGCCTGCGCAGCGGGTGCGGCCGTCGACGGCGCGGGCACCTCGAGCACGGGGGCCTCGGCGGCGGCGCGGGGGCGGCGGAGCATGGCCGCGACGCGGGCGCGGAGCTCGCGGGGGCGGAACGGCTTGATGAGGTAGTCGTCGGCGCCGGCGTCGAGGCCGAGCAGCGTGTCCGCCTCCTCCGATCGCGCGGTGAGCATGACGATGTAGGCGTCGCTGAACTGGCGAACGCGGCGGGTGACCTCGAGACCGTCGATGTCGGGCAGGCCGACATCGAGGGTGATGACCTCGGGGGTGTGCTCGCGGACGAGCTCGACGCCGGTGAGCCCGTCGCCGGCTGCGTGGACGGTGAATCCCGACTGCACGAGCACGAGCTCGATGAGCTCGCGGATGTCGGCGTCGTCCTCGATCACGACCGCGGTGCGGCTCTCGGTCATTACGGCCTTCCAGTGGACTGCATGATGGTTAATCTCGGCAAGATTACCCGTCTCGTTAGCGAAAGCTCTGCCCCGCCTTCGGAGGGTCGCCGATCGGAGCCGCCGGATCAGCGCTCGACGCGCACCAGCAGCTCGCCGATCCCGCAGTCGAGCGCCTCGCAGATCGCCACCAGCGTGCTGAAGCGGATCGCCTTCGCGCGGTCGTTCTTGAGCACCGACAGGTTGACGAGCGAGACGCCGACCTCCTCGCTGAGGCGGGTGAGGGTCATGCCCCGCTCGGCGAGCAGCTCGTCGAGCCGGCAGTGCACGCCGGTGAGCTCGGCGTCGCCCATCAGACGAGGCCGTCCGTGTCCTGCTGCAGGCGGCGGCCGCGCTCGAAGGCGAGGGCGATGAGCATCATGGCGAGGCCGTAGCCGAGCGGCGCGGGGTCGAAGCCCATGACGAGGGGGAAGAACGGATCGGCGGCGGCCGTCACATCGCCGAGCAGCTCCTCGATCGCGAGCCAGGTGCCGAAGCCGCCGAGGCCCTGGCTGAGCAGGCCGCCGATGAGCAGCGAGCCGCCCGCCATCGCGAGGGCGTTGCCGACGGAGGCGGTGAAGGGCTGCCCGCGCAGCAGCTTCCACGCGAGCCACGCCACCGACCACGCGACCGCGGCGGTCGTCAGCAGCCCGAAGCCTCGCGCGACGGTGAGCAGGGTCACCACGCCGCCGGAGAGGCCGTTCGCGGTGACGGCGGCCGAGTCGTACGCCCCTTCGGTCAGGGTCGCGGTGCCGCCGCCGATGCCGTCGGGCAGCGCGTGGTCGACCTCGAGGTGCAGCGGCACGGCGCCGCCGGCCGCGTCGATGATCAACTGGGTGCCGCCGAAGAGCACGGCGGCCGCGCCGACGAGCAGCGCTCCGCCGCCGACGACGTAGAGGACCCCCCGCTCGGTCCTGCGCTCGAAGGTCGATGTGTCGCTCATCCGCCCGCTCCTTATCGATGATCGGTATTAACGATGCTCGTTAACATAACGATCCTCGATAAGGAGCGCAAGGGTCACTCCCGTGGACGCAAGCGCACGCCCGGCAGGGTCGGCGCCGGCAGCGGTGCAGCCGGGTCGTCGATCGCACCGAAGCGCTCCGAGGGCCCCTGCCCGACCCGCTGCTGCCAGTCGGCGCGGTAGCGCTCGATCTCCTCGTGGTCGCGGCCCACGAAGTTCCACCACATGACGATGGGCTCGCCGAGGGGCGCCCCGCCGAGCAGCACCGCGCGCAGGGGGTCGTCGCCGGCGGTGACCGTGATCGCGGTGCAGCCCGGCGCCAGGTAGGCGAGCTCGTCCGCGGCGACGGGCCTGCCCTGCAGGGTCGCGGCGCCGGCGTCGACGAGCAGCCCGTACTCGAAGGCCGGGTCGGCGGGCAGCGTCGCCGTGCCGCCGGCCGGCAGGTCGAGCTGGGCGCCGAGCAGCGGCGACAGCGTCGTGACGGGGGAGGGCGCGCCGTCGAGCGAGCCGGCGAAGACCTGCAGGCGGGCGTCGTCGATGACGAGCGGATGCGCATCCGCGTGCTCGAAGAACGGAGCGTCGTGACGGTGCGCGTCCGGCAGCGCGGTCCAGAGCTGCACGCCGTGCAGACCGCGAGCATCCGACCGCGACCGTTCGGAGTGCTGGATGCCGCTGCCGGCCGTCATGAGGTTGACCGTCCCGGGGCGGATGGTCGCGAGCGAGCCGACGGAGTCGCGGTGCTCGACCGCCCCGGCGAAGAGCCAGGTGACCGTCTGCAGGCCCGTGTGCGGGTGCGGCGCCACGTCCATGACCGCATCCGCTCGGGCCGGGGTGGGGCCGTAGTGGTCGACGAAGCACCATGCGCCGATGAGGCTGCGGCTGCGCTGCGGCAGCGTGCGGCGCACCGACAGCGTGCGGGGGCCGCCGAGCGGCACGTCCCGCGGTTCGAGGATCTGCACCTCCGGCCCGCCGGCGCCGTGCAGCACGACCTCCTCGGGCTCGCGCTCCAGGTTGCTCATGCACGGATGCTAGCCCCGCCTTCGAGCATGCCGCGGAGCCTTCCCGCCCAGAGCGAACAGGGGCAGTCACGGGGCGGATGCGTCGTTACTCTCTCAGTACGCGGACCGCAGCCACGGTCCAATGCCGCGAGACGCGCATCCACCCGTAACGGATGCCCAGGGAGTCAGCAATGTTCGAGAGATTCACCGACCGTGCCCGTCGGGTCGTCGTCTTGGCTCAAGAAGAAGCCAAGATGCTCAACCACAACTACATCGGCACCGAGCACATCCTCCTCGGCCTCATCCACGAGGGCGAAGGCGTCGCCGCCAAGGCGCTCGAGTCGTTGGGCATCTCCCTCGACTCCGTGCGCGAGCAGGTGCAGGACATCATCGGCCAGGGTCAGCAGCAGCCGACCGGCCACATCCCCTTCACGCCCCGGGCGAAGAAGGTGCTCGAGCTGAGCCTGCGCGAGGCGCTGCAGCTCGGCCACAACTACATCGGCACCGAGCACATCCTGCTCGGCCTCATCCGCGAGGGCGAGGGCGTCGCAGCCCAGGTGCTGGTCAAGCTCGGCGCCGACCTGAACAAGGTGCGCCAGCAGGTCATCCAGCTGCTCTCGGGCTACCAGGGCAAGGAGTCGGCCACGGTCGGCGGCAACGAGTCGCCCCAGCAGGCCCAGGGCGGGTCGCAGATCCTCGACCAGTTCGGCCGCAACCTCACGCAGGCCGCGCGCGACGGCAAGCTCGACCCCGTCATCGGTCGCGAGAAGGAGGCGGAGCGGGTCATGCAGATCCTCTCCCGCCGCTCGAAGAACAACCCCGTCCTGATCGGCGAGCCCGGCGTCGGCAAGACCGCCGTCGTCGAGGGCCTCGCCCAGGCGATCGTGCGCGGCGACGTGCCCGAGACCCTCAAGGACAAGCAGCTCTACTCGCTCGACCTCGGCTCGCTCATCGCGGGCAGCCGGTACCGCGGTGACTTCGAGGAGCGCCTCAAGAAGGTGACCAAGGAGATCCGCACCCGCGGCGACATCATCGTCTTCATCGACGAGATCCACTCGCTCGTGGGCGCCGGTGCCGCCGAGGGCGCCATCGACGCGGCCTCCATCCTCAAGCCGCTTCTCGCCCGCGGTGAGCTGCAGACGATCGGCGCGACCACGCTGGACGAGTACCGCAAGCACTTCGAGAAGGACGCCGCGCTCGAGCGCCGCTTCCAGCCGGTGCAGGTGCACGAGCCGTCCATCCCGCACTCCATCAACATCCTCAAGGGGCTGCGCGACAAGTACGAGGCCTTCCACAAGGTCTCGATCACCGACGGCGCCATCGTCGCCGCGGCGAACCTCGCGGACCGCTACGTGCAGGACCGCTTCCTGCCCGACAAGGCGATCGACCTGATCGACGAGGCCGGCGCCCGCCTGCGCCTGTCGATCCTCTCGGCCCCGCCCGAGCTGCGCGAGTTCGACGAGAAGATCGCCGGCGTGCGCCTCTCGAAGGAGCAGGCCATCGAGGAGCAGGACTTCGAGAAGGCCGCCAGCCTGCGCGACGAGGAGAAGAAGCTGCTCGGCGAGCGGCTGCGCCTCGAGAAGCAGTGGCGCTCCGGCGACGTCAAGGCGTCGGGCACCGTCGATGAGGGCGTCATCGCCGAGGTGCTGGCCGCGGCCACGGGCATCCCGGTGTTCAAGCTCACCGAGGAGGAGTCCGCTCGCCTCGTCTTCATGGAGAAGGCCCTGCACCAGCGGGTCATCGGTCAGGAGCAGGCCATCGCCGCGCTCTCGAAGACGATCCGCCGCACCCGCGCCGGACTCAAGGACCCGAAGCGCCCCTCGGGCTCGTTCATCTTCGCCGGCCCGACCGGTGTGGGTAAGACCGAGCTCGCCAAGGCGCTCGCCGAGTTCCTCTTCGACGACGAGGGCGCGCTGATCTCGCTCGACATGTCGGAGTACGGCGAGAAGCACACCGTCTCGCGCCTCTTCGGCGCCCCTCCCGGCTTCGTCGGCTTCGAGGAGGGCGGGCAGCTCACCGAGAAGGTGCGCCGCAAGCCGTTCAGCGTGGTGCTCTTCGACGAGATCGAGAAGGCCCACCCGGACATCTTCAACTCGCTGCTGCAGATCCTGGAGGAGGGACGCCTGACCGACGGTCAGGGCCGCGTCGTCGACTTCAAGAACACCGTGATCATCATGACCACCAACCTCGGTGCTCGTGACATCGCCGGCGGCCCCGTGGGCTTCCAGGTCGAGAACGACTCGGACGTCAGCTACGACCGCATGCGCGCCAAGGTGAGCGAGGAGCTGAAGAAGCACTTCAAGCCCGAGTTCCTCAACCGCGTCGACGACACGATCGTGTTCCCGCAGCTCAGCCCGAACGAGCTGCTGCAGATCGTGGACCTCTTCGGCAAGCGCCTCAGCGAGCGCCTGCTCGACCGCGACATGACCATCCAGCTCACGCTGGCGGCCAAGGAGCGGCTCATCCAGGTCGGCTACGACCCCGCGCTCGGCGCGCGACCGCTGCGTCGCGCGATCCAGCAGCAGGTCGAGGACGCGCTCAGCGAGAAGATCCTGCACGGCCAGCTGCACGCCGGCGATCACGTGCACGTCGACTACATCGACGGCGAGTTCGTGTTCACCACCAGCAAGCAGGAGGGCTGGGTCGAGCCGGAGGCGATCACCGCGGGCGAGAACGCCTGATCGCATCCGCTCGTCCGCCCGGAAGGCCGGTCCCCTCGGGGGCCGGCCTTCCGCCGTTCCCGGTACCAGCGGTGCCGGACCCGTGGTCTACGCCTGTCGCCGTGCGGCGTAGAGTCGAGATCAGATGAACGATGCAGCGGACTCCCGGCGGCGGTTGACCAGGACCCCCGGACCCGGCGCCATCATCGCCGCGCTGGGACTCGCCGGCCTCAGCGCCTCGTTCATGCAGACGCTCGTCGTGCCGATCCAATCCCGGCTGCCCGACCTGCTCGACCAGCCGCCCGAGAACACCGCCTGGGTCGTGACCGTCTCGCTGCTCGCCGGCGCGATCTCGACGCCCATCGCCGGCCGTATCGGCGACCTCTACGGCAAGAAGAGCGTGCTGCTCGCGCTGCTCGGCCTGCTCATCATCGGCTCGGTGGTCTGCGCCCTCGCGAACTCCCTCGCCGTGCTGCTCGTCGGCCGCGCGCTGCAGGGCCTCTCGCAGGGCGTCGTCGCCATCGGCATCGCGATCATGCGCGACGTCCTGCCGCCGAAGCGGATGCCCGGGGGCATCGCCTTCATGAGCGCCACGCTCGGCGTCGGCGCCGCGCTCGGGCTGCCGATCAGCGCCCTCGTGAGCGAGGCCTTCGACTGGCACGCGCTCTTCGTGCTCGCCGGTGCGCTGGGCGTGATCAACGTGATCCTGACGCTCGTCATCGTGCCGCCGAGCACGCTCCGCAGCGAAGGCCGGGTCGACGTGCCCGGCTCCTTCCTGCTGGCGATCGGCCTCGGCGGCGTGCTGCTGGCCGCCACGCAGGGATCGGTCTGGGGCTGGTCCGACCCCGCGACGCTCGCGCTCGGCGTCGGCGGCCTCGTCGTACTGCTGTTCTGGGGTTGGTTCCAGCTGAGCATCGACAGCCCCATCGTCGACCTGCGGGTGGCGGCGCGGCCCGCCGTGCTGCTGACGAACCTGGCCTCGGTCGGCATGGGCTTCGCCCTGTTCAGCAGCAACATCTCTCTGCCGCAGCTGCTCGAGCTGCCCGTCGACACGGGCGTCGGGCTCGGCCAGAGTCTGCTCGTCGCCAGCCTCGTGCTCATGCCCAGCGGTCTCGTCATGATGGCGATCTCGCCGCTGTCGGCCACGCTCATCCGCGTGCTCGGCGCCCGGGTGATGCTGGTCATCGGCTCGCTCATGATGGCGCTCACCTACCTGCTCGCCGTCTTCATCAGCGGCCAGGTGTGGGCCATCGTGCTGCTCTCCGTGCTCATCGGCATCGGCATCGGTCTGGGCTACTCCGCCATGCCGACGCTCATCATGAGCGCCGTGCCGCCCACCGAGACGGCCGCCGCGAACGGGCTCAACGCGCTCATGCGCGCGCTCGGCACGACTGCCGCATCCGCCTCCGTCGGCGCTATGCTCGCCGCGCTCTCGCAGCCCTACGGCGACGGGCGGGTGCCCACCGCCGAGGGCTTCCAGCTGAGCTTCGCGGTCGGTGCGATCGCGTCGATCGTCAGCGCGGTGCTGGCGCTGTGCATCCCGCGGCACCGGCCGGCGCACGGCGACCGGGCCTCGCTGCCGGAGGCCGACGGGCGCTGAGGCGGCGCGCATCCGCTCGGGACTAGCCTGGGGGCATGCCCGAGTTCACCGTGCGCCGAGCCCGCACCACCGACGTTCCCGCGATCATGCGGCTCGTCGAGCCCTTCGTGCAGCGGCGGATCCTGCTCGGCAAGAACGCGGTCGTCTTCTACGAGGCGGTGCAGGAGTTCCGCATCGCCGAGGACGAGGTGGGCAGACTGATCGGCTGCGGCGCGCTGCACGTGCTCTGGCAGGACCTCGGCGAGGTGCGCACCGTCGCGGTGCACGACGACTGGATCCACCAGGGCGTCGGCCACGCGCTGCTGCACCGGCTGGAGGAGGACGCCCGCGAGCTCGGCCTGCAGCGGCTGTTCTGCCTCACCTTCGAGACCGGCTTCTTCAGCCGTCAGGGCTACCTGCCGATCGGCGAGCAGGTGGTCTCGCCCGAGGTCTACGCCGAGCTGGTGCAGTCGTCCGACGAGGGCGTCGCGGAGTTCCTCGACCTCGCGCGCGTGAAGCCGAACACGCTCGGCAACACGCGGATGCTCAAGACGCTCTGAGACGACGGTCCACGTTCCGCGGCGCCGATGAGGCGCTGCGCGAGGCGGCGCAGGAGCAGATCGCCGCCCGCACTGGCGTGTCACTCGTTCGAGGGGCAGAATTCACACGACCGTAACGTCGCGGGAATCGAGCGGATGCGCGTGCTCCATAGCGTTGCGGGAGTCCCTGCACAGCGCTCCGAGAGGTCCCTCCATGCCCAGATCCTTCCGCGTCGGGACGGGGGTGGCGGTCTGCACGGCGGGCGCGCTCCTGTTCGCGCCGCTCATCGCGACGCCCGCGTACGCTGCGCCGTCCGAGACCGTCGTCATCAGCGAGGTGTACGCCAACGGCGGTAGCACGGGCGCTGTCTTCACGCAGAAGTACGTTGAGCTCGAGAACTTGACGAGCGAACCCGTCTCTCTCGCCGGTTGGTCTCTGCAGTACCGCGCACGCGGCGGCAGCGGAGCGCCCAGTGGGAATCTCGCGCTTACCGGCACCATCCCCGCCGAAGGCAACTACCTGATCCAGGTTGGCTCGAACGGCAGCGTTGGAGCAGCCATCCCGACTGCCGACCAGACGAGCGGCGATCTCAATCCCGCTGCGGCCGGCGGAACCTACTTCCTCAGCGACCAGTCCGGTCTCCTGCCGTCCACGGGCATCACGGGCGACGTCAAGGACAATGCTGTCCTCGATGTCGTGGACGTGCTCGGCTTCGGAGAGAGCAACACCTTCGAGACGCTCGCCGCGGTGAAGACCAGCACATCGCAGTCGATCAACCGCACGGTCGGCGACACCGACAGCAACGCGGCCGACTTCGTCCTCGGCGCGCCGACCCCGACGAACGCCGCGGCCAGCGACTCGACGCCCGACCCGGAGCCGACCGAGGAGCCGTCGCCGGAGCCGACCGACCCCTCCGAGGAACCGTCGCCCGAGCCCACTGACCCGGCGATCACCGCGATCTCGGCGATCCAGGGGACCGGCGCGGACAGTCCGCTCGTCGGCCAGACCGTCACGACCGAAGGCGTCGTGATCGGCTCCTTCCTCAACGACCGCGACGAAGCTGGTCTGCACATCCAGACCGCCGGGACCGGCGGAGCCACCGGTGAGGCCTCGCACGGCATTTTCGTGCAGTGGCCCGAGAACCAGTCGCCTGACCTCGCGAGCCTTCAGGTCGGGGACGCGGTGCGCGTCTCCGGCGCCGTACGCGAGCAGTTCGGCGTCACGAAGGTGCAGTTGACGACGCCGGCGACGCAGGTCGTCGACCTCGGCGCCGGCACCCTGCCGGCCGCGACCCCGCTCACCGCGCCGATCGACGCGGCCGCCTACGAGCGCCTCGAGTCGATGCTCGTGCAGCTCGACGGCGACTTCACGGTCTCCGACGTCTACAACACGAACCGCTACGGTGAGGTCTCGCTGGTGCCGGGTACTGAGCCGCTGCTCAACCCGACGACCGCGGGTCCCGTGGGCTCGGCCGAGCACGACGCAGCGGAGGCGGCGCTCGCGAACGTGCTGCTGCTCGATGACGGCCGCGGCTACGACTTCTTCAACGACGTCGAGGCCAAGAAACTCGAGCTGCCGTACCTCGGTCTCGACGTGGCCCCCGCTGTCGGCGCGGCCGCCGACGTGACCGCCCCTGCCGTGCTCGGTTACGCCTTCAACAAGTGGCGTCTGCAGCCGAGCACGGGCGTCGAGGTGCCCGTCGCCTTCGAGAACCTGCGCGAGCCGGCTCCGCAGGCAGTGGGCGGCGACGTGCAGCTCGCCACCTTCAACGTGCTGAACTTCTTCAGCACGACCGCCGACGAGATCGCCGAGTGCAACTCGTTCTACACGGACCGAGACGGCAACCCCATCTCGGCCAACCAGTGCGACGTGCGCGGTGCGGCAAACCAGACGAACCTCGACCGGCAGTCGGCGAAGATCGTCGCCGCGATCCGAGGCCTCGACGCGAGCGTCGTGGCCCTCGAGGAGATCGAGAACAGCGAGCACTTCCTCGGTCAGGACCGCGATGCGGCTGTCGCAGAGCTCGTCGGCCTGCTCAACGCTGCCGAGGGATCGACGGTCTGGGCCTACGCGGCTTCGCCGAGCGAGCGCCCCGCGCTCGCCGACCAGGACGTGATCCGCAACGCCTACATCTACCGCAGTGACATCGTCGAGACGGTCGGCGAGTCGCAGATGCTCGTGGGCGACGCGAACTTCTCGAACGCCCGCGAGCCGCTCGCCCAGGTCTTCCGCCCGCTCGGCGGCGACGCAGAGCAGGAGTTCCTCGTCGTCTCGAATCACTTCAAGTCGAAGAGCGCCAGTGGCGCGAGCGGCGAGAACGCGGATGCGGGGCAGGGCGCGTGGAATGCCGACCGCACCCGACAGGCGCAGAGCTTGGTGGCCTTCGCCGAGGAGGTCGCTGCTGAGCGCGGCACCGAGCGCGTCTTCCTCGTGGGCGACTTCAACTCCTACGCCAAGGAGGACCCGATCGCCATCATCGAGGAGGCAGGCTTCGCCGATGTCTCAGCCGGCTCGGGCGAGTACACCTACCAGTTCAGCGGCGGGGTCGGCTCGCTCGACTACATCTTCGCGAACGACGTGGCGGCGGCCTCGATCACCGAGTCCGACATCTGGAACATCAACTCGACCGAGTCGGTCGCTTTCGAGTACAGCCGGTTCAACTACACCGCCAGCCAGCTCTACGCACCGGACGTCTACCGTTCCTCCGACCACGACCCGATCCTGGTCGGGCTCGACCTGTCGGCGGAGCCGGAGACCACCACGATTCAGGTGCTCGGCATCAACGACTTCCACGGTCACATCAAGCCGAACCAGCAGGAGGGCGGCATCGAGACGGTCGCCGGCGCTGTGGACGCCTTCAAGGCCGAGAACCCGAACACGTTGTTCATCTCGGCGGGTGACAACATCGGCGCCTCGGCGTTCGAGTCGCGCGTCGCGAACGACGAGCCCGCGATCGACTCGCTGGTGATGGCCGGCGCGGACGCGAGCATCGTGGGCAACCACGAGTTCGACCTCGGCTGGGAGGACCTCAGCGGTCGCGTGCTCGACCGCTACAGCGCGCAGTCTGGTCTCGACGATGCCGGCCGCTTCGCGATCGGCGCGAACGTCTACGACCGCCTCACTGGCGAGCCCGTGCTCGACGAGTACTACATCGAGGAGATCGACGGCGTTCGCGTCGGCATCATCGGCACGGTCACGACTGACATGCCGAGCCTGGTGACGCCCTCGGGCATCGCGAACCTGCGCTTCGGCAACCAGCTCGAGGCGATCGAGCGGGTCACCGCGCAGCTGACCGACGGCACCGATGGCAACGGCGAGGCAGACCTGATCATCGCCGTGATGCACGAGGGCGCGACGATCCCGGCCTCCGTCACGGACCCTGCCGACGTCTGCGCGACTGTCGCCGCGACCACCAACGGCTTCGGCGAGGTCGTCCGCGACGCGCCCGCCGAGGTCGATGCGATCATCTCCGCGCATACGCACGCGCTCTACGACTGCGCGTTCCCCGTCGAAGGGCGCGAGGGTTATGAGCGTCCGGTGGTGCAGGCCTCCGAGTGGACCAAGGCGATGGACCGCCTCGAGTTCACGGTGGATCGCGGCACCGGCGAGGTGCTCGCCGCCGCCGGTGAGGTCGTCGACCTCGCCGGAGCCGACAACAAGCCGCTGTTCGCGCCGAACGCCGAGGTGCAGACCTTCGTGGCCGCCGCGGTGAAGCAGGCGGATGTGCTCGGCGCGGTGCCGGTCGGCAGGATCTCCGGCGACATCTCGCGGGCGCGCACCGCCGCCGGCGCTGAGGATCGCGGCGCTGAGTCGGCGGGCGGCAACTTCGTCGCCGACGTGCAGCTGTGGGCCACGAGTGAGGAGCACCCGACCTTCGCGGGGACCCCGTCCGATTTCGCGCTCATGAACCCGGGAGGCATCCGTGCCGATCTGCTGTTCGCCGGCAATACCTCGGTCGACCCGCGCAACACCGATGGTGTCGTCACTTACAAGGAGGCGGCGGACGTGCAGACGTTCGGCAACTCGCTGTTCCAGATGGATCTGACCGGTGCTCAGGTGAAGTCGGTGCTTGAGGAGCAGTGGCAGCCCGCCGCGGCTTCGCGCCCCTTCCTCAACCTGGGTCTATCGGCGAACGTGGACTACACGTTCGACCCGGCGCAGCCCGCGGGCGAGCGCATCCAGCAGATCTGGGTCGACGGGGTCGAGATCGGCGACGCGCAGACCTATCGCGTGACGGTGAACTCGTTCCTCGCCGCGGCGGGTGACAACTTCTTCACCCTCGCCGAGGGCACGAACCGCGCCGACTCGGGCATCAACGACCTCTCCGCGACGGTCGACTACTTCGGCACGGTCGACGTGGTGGACCCGCCGGAGGTCGGTCGCGCCACGCAGGTGGTCGCCGGTGAGAACCCCGGAACGCCGGGCAACCCCGGAACGCCGGGCAACCCCGGAACGCCGGGCAACCCCGGAACCCCCGGCGCCGGTTCGGTGAAGCCGACGACGAACCCCGTCGCGGCCCTCGCATCCGCTCTGACCGCGGCGCTCGAGAACCTCATCACCTCGGACGACCGCTCGCTGTCGGCCGGTGAGACCATCCGCATCTTCGTCGGTCAGCAGTTCGCCGGCCAGTGGGTGCAGGTGTGGCTCTACTCCGAGCCGGTGCTGCTGAGCGACGGATGGGTGCAGGTCGCGGCCGACGGTTACGTGACGATCGAGCTGCCGGATGAGCTGCCGGCGGGTGCGCATCGCCTGGCGGTGCTCGATGCGGACGGTGATGTGATCGGCTGGCAGTCGGTCACGGTGGCTGACACGGGTGTCGCGGGTCTGCCGGACACGGGTGCGCAGGTCGCGCCGGTGCTGGTGTTCGCGTCGCTGATGCTGGCCGCGGGTGCGGTGCTGGTCATCGCTCGTCGTCGCCGGTCGCGGCTGGCGTAACCCGCAGCGGGAACGAGGAGGGCGGTCGCACCGGGAGGTGCGGCCGCCCTTCCGCGTTCCCGCCCGCGTCGCGCCTCCGCGGCGGGTCGGGCGCCCGCCGGTACCCTGGCCGCATGTCGGGTGATGCCAGCACGAACCGTCCGGTCTCCGCTGCGGTCTACCGCCGCCGCAGGCTCGTGTTCTTCGGCGCGCTCGTGGCGATCGTGGTCGTGATCGTGCTGATCGTGGTGAACCTCGCCGGCGGCAGCCCGACGCCCGCGCCCAGCGGCAGCGAGGCACCTGCGGTGAGCGAGGAGCAGGACGACGCAGCGGATGCGCCGGACGCTACCCCGAGCGCGCCCGTCGACCCGGCCAGTACGCCCTGCCCCGGCACCTCGCTGCAGGTCGCGGCCCTGACCGATGCCGACGCGTACCCGGACGGTGCGGAGCCGCAGCTGACCCTGTCGGTGACGAACGTGAGCCAGACCGCGTGCCTGCTCGACGCCGGCACCGACCAGCAGCAGTTCCTGATCACGAGCGGCGCGGAGCAGATCTGGCTCTCGACGGACTGCGCCGGCGAGCCTCAGGAAGCCGAGACGGTCATCGAGCCCGGGCAGCAGATCTCGAGCTCGACGCCGCTGAGCTGGAACCGCACCCGCAGCGTCGAGGGCGACTGCGAGGGTGGCGCCGCCGTCTCGCCCGGGTTCTACAACCTCGAGGTGACGATCGGCGGGGTCACCTCGCCCGAGGCTCGCCAGTTCGAGCTGCGGTAGCGGCAACCGCCCGCCGCGTCAGCGGCTCAGAAGTCGGGCACCGCCGCCGGGCCACCGGTCTGCGCGGCGGCGAATGCCCGGCGCAGCGCCTCGCGCAGCGTCGCCGCCTCATCGCCCACGATCGTGCTGAAGCCCAGCCGCGAGCCCTCGGATCGGCGGCGGTCGGAGGCGCTCGCCGCGCGCACCTCGCCGGCGAGCGAGATCTCGCCGATCGCGGCCAGGTTGCCGGGCAACGGGGTGTCGCGGGCGGCGCTGGCGATGGCGAGCGCGATCGCCAGGTCGGCGCCGGGCTCGGTGAGCGTGATGCCGCCGACGGTGGAGACGTAGACGTCCGCATCGCCCATCTTCAGGCCGGCCCGCCGCTCGAGCACGGCGAGCAGCATGGCCACGCGCGACCCGTCGACCCCGTTCACCACGCGGCGCGGCTGCGGCGACGAGCTGCTGACGATGAGCGCCTGCACCTCCACGGGCAGGGCGCGGCGGCCCTCGACGGTGACGGCGACGCAGGTGCCGCTCACCGGCGTGGTCGAGCGTGAGAGGAAGAGCCCGGTCGGGTCGGCCACCTCGCGGATGCCGTCGCCGGTCATCTCGAAGCAGCCCACCTCCTCTGTCGATCCGAAGCGGTTCTTGAGGCTGCGCACGAAGCGCAGCGCGCTCTGCCGGTCGCCCTCGAAGTGGCAGACCACGTCGACGAGGTGCTCGAGGGTGCGCGGGCCGGCGATCGAGCCGTCCTTGGTCACGTGGCCCACGATCAGCACGGGCAGGTCGCGCTCCTTGGCGAGGCGGATGAGCGTGGAGGCGACCTCGCGCACCTGCGAGGTGCCGCCCGGGAGCCCGTCGTTGAGGCTGCTCGAGACGGTCTGCACGCTGTCGACGATGAGCAGGTTCGGCTTCACCGCGTCGACCTGGCCGAGCACCGCCGCGAGGTCGGACTCGCTGGCGAGGAAGAGCGAGGGGTGCAGCGCCCCGGTGCGCTCGGCGCGGAGCCGCACCTGCGAGGCGCTCTCCTCGGCGCTGACGTAGAGCA
Organism: Microbacteriaceae bacterium PS02343; assembly: GCA_029959365.1. GTDB lineage: Bacteria > Actinomycetota > Actinomycetes > Actinomycetales > Microbacteriaceae > Arenivirga. Next base: position 14,367 of record JASCOA010000065.1, read on the forward strand.
CCCGCGCGCCCTGCGACGCGATGCGCGAGGCGACCTCGAGCAGCAGCGTCGACTTGCCGACGCCGGGCTCGCCGCTCAGCAGGATCGCCGCGCCGGGCACGACGCCGCCGCCGAGCACCCGGTCGAACTCGCCGATGCCGGTCGGCCGGTACACCGCGCTGGTGGTGCTGACCTCGGTGATCGGCCGCGCCTGGCGGCCGTCCCTCGGCACGATCGCGGCGACGCGCTTGCCGGGGGCCTCATCCGCTTCGACGACGGTGCCCCAGGCCTGGCACTCGCCGCAGCGGCCGACCCACTTGAGACTGGTCCAGCCGCACTCGGTGCAGCGGAAGTTCGCGGTCGGCTTGGCCATGCCTCCAAGGGTAGGGGCGACCGCCGACGTCGCCCGCCGCGCGAGCGTGCGAGCGTGCGAGCACGAGCGGATGGGGGATCGGATGCGGTGGAGGGCGGGCGCGCTGGCGGCGGTGCGAGACCGAGCCGATCGTGCTGCCGTACCCGAGCGCGACGCCCTGATCCGAAGGGGCCGGACCTGACGCCGTCCCCGACCCGAAAGGGCACGACGAGCCCTCGAGGAGGATGGCCCCGAAGGGGTTACATTCCCGATTATGCATCCTATAGGATGCATGATGCGGGCAACGGGGGCCACCTCGATGCCGACCTTTCACGAAGGAGTGGACATGGCATCGACGGCAACGACGCAGCGTGAATCAGGCGCGCGTCGCACGATCAAGAACCTGCGCTGGTGGATCCTCGGCTGGGCGCTGCTCGCCGGCATCGTCAACTACATGGATCGCAGCGCGGTCTCGATCGCCGCACCGGCGCTGATCGACGAGCTCGGTCTGACCCGCACCGACATCGGCCTCATGGGCTCGGTGTTCTCGTGGGTCTACGCGTTCAGCCAGCTGCCCGCCGGCTGGCTCGTCGACAAGCTCGGCGCGCGGCGCATGTACTTCCTCGCCATCGCCTTCTGGTCGCTCGCGACGGGGCTCATGGCGCTCGGCACGCAGCTGTGGCACTTCCTGACCTTCCGCGCGTTCCTCGGTGCGGCCGAGGCGCCGAACGGCCCGGCCTCGAGCAAGCTCACCGCCGACTGGTTCCCGCGCTCCGAGCGCGGCCAGGCCACCGCCATCTGGGACAGCGGATCGAAGTGGGGCCCGGCCATCGCGCCGCCCGTGCTCACCGCGATCCTGGTGATGTTCGGCTGGCAGGCCATCTTCGTCTTCCTCGGCGTGCTCGGGCTCATCCTCGCCGTCGCCTTCTACGCGTTCTACCGCATCCCCGCCGAGCACCGCCGCGTCTCCGACGAGGAGCTGGAGCACATCCGCTCGGAGGACGGCTCCGACCCGGTCGAGACCGGCAAGAAGATCTCGTGGTTCGGCCTCTTCAAGCACCGCCAGATGTGGGGCATGATGGCCGGCTTCTTCTGCGTGATCTGGATCTGGAACATCTTCATCACCTTCCTGCCGCTGTACCTGCAGGACGCGCACGGCGTCTCGATCGCCGGCACCGGCTGGCTCGCGGCGATCCCGTACCTCGGCGCGGCCATCCTCGGCATCACCGGCGGCTGGGTCATGACCCGCTACACGAAGCGCAGCGGCAAGGACCCGCTGACCGCCAAGCGCATCGTCATGTCGATCGCGGCGATCATCGCGGGCGTGCTCGTGATCCTCATCCCGTTCCTGCCGAACCTCACGCTCGCGCTCATCGTCATGACCGTCGCGCTCGGCTTCGTCGCGACGATGCAGGCGGCGGCCTGGGCCATGCCCGGCGACGTCGTCGCCCGCCGGCAGATCGCCTCCGTCGGCGCGATCCAGAACTTCGGCGGGTACTTCGGCGGCGCCTTCGCCCCGCTGCTCACCGGCGTCATCTACGACGCCACCGGCTCGTACACGCCGTCGTTCGTGATCGGCGGCATCATCGCGGCGCTCGCCGCGGTGGCGTACACCGTGCTCGTGCGCAAGCCCATCAACGCCTCGGCGGTCGCCGCGTGAGCGCCGGCTACCAGGTGGGGGTGACCGCCGACGTCGTGCGGCAGGACGGCGGCAGCGTGCACGGCGACCTCGGTCTCGCGAGGCTGGGGGAGCACGGCATCGACTGGCACGTGCTGCCGAGGGATGCGGACCCGCTGCCGATCGCCGACATCGCCGAGCTGGATGCGATCCTCGCGATGGGCCACACCCGCTTCGACGCGGAGACGGTCGAGCGCACGCCGCGGCTCAAGCACATCGCCCGCTTCGGCGCCGGCTACGAGACGATCGACCTCGCCGACTGCACCCGCGCCGGCGTGGTCGTGACGAACACGCCGACGGCCATCCAGGGTCCGCTCGGCGTCGCGGCGGTCGCGATGATCCTGGGGCTCGCGCACCAGATCGTGCCGAAGGACCGGATGACCCGCGAGTCGGACTGGGGGCGCCGAGAGGCGTTCCGCGGCACCGGCCTCGTGGGCCGCACGCTCGGCATCGTCGGCTTCGGCGGCATCGGCAGCGAGATCGCCCGGCTGCTGCAGCCCTTCGGCCTGCGCGTCCTCGGCAACAACCGCAGCGGCCGCAGCGAGGCCGCCGACCGCCTCGGCGTCGAGCTCGTCGACCGCGAGACGATCCTGGCCGAGTCGGACGTGCTCGTGCTCTGCGCGACCGTGACGCCGGAGACCACAGGCTGGCTCGACGCCGCGGCGATCGAGCGGATGAAGCCCACCGCGCTGGTCGTCAACATCGGCCGCGGCAAGCTGATCGTCACCGACGACCTCACCGCCGCGCTCGCCGAGGGCCGGCTCGGCGGCGCCGCGCTCGACGTCTTCGACCCCGAGCCCCTGCCCGCCGACCACCCACTGCTGCGGCTGGACAACGTGCTGCTGAGCCCGCACGCGGTGGCCTGGACGGATCAATTCACCGACGCCGTGGCGGGTGCCGCGATCGACTCGATCATCGACACGGCGCAGGGCCGCCGCGCGGCCAGCGTGCTCAATCCCGAGGTCTTCGAGACCGAGGCCTGGGCCCGCAAGCAGGACTGAGCGGATGCGGGCGGCGCCGATGGGCGCCGACCCTCCGTCTCGTCTATGCTCGATCCCGGTGACGTGTCCGAGCGGCCGAAGGTGCAACTCTCGAAAAGTTGTGTAGGGTAACCCCCTACCGTGGGTTCAAATCCCACCGTCACCGCCACTGAGAACCCCTGGTATCCAGGGGTTTTCTGCTTTCTGGGGCGGCCGGGCCGGCTTCCCGCCGGCTGCGCTGCTCGGGCTCATGCTGCTGCGCCCTCATGCTCCGCGGGTGCCTCTCCGCGCGGCGGGCGCCGGACCGGGGCGCACGCCTGGAGCGCTGGCAGCCTCCCGTCGGCTGGCAACGGGGTGGCCGGAGCCGTCGCATGATCCTCGCAAGAGTTGATCAATAATCGACATTTTTGGCATCAACGTCGTTTTTCGTGATGATATTCGGAAACCGGTCGACCGGTTGAGTCCGAACTCCGATCACAGGCGGTCCTGACCCCCGACGGCGCGCTGCGCGCCGAGGACCGCCCACCCCACCCGACCCGCAGCTCAGCGAGCCGTTGATCCCGCGCGCCTTCATCCCCGAAGCGGTGCGCCTCACGACGGCCCGTCGCAGGCGTCACCCCGCGCCCGCCGACCTCGAACGGATCCACCCCGATGCGCCCCGTACTGCCCGCTGCCCGGATCGCCGCAGCGCTCGCCCTCTCCATCTTCCTCGGCTCCTGCGCCGCGGCTCCGCCGACCACCGCCTCGAGCGGCACCGTGGCTGCTCCGGTCAGCATCGCCTCCGTGATCGCGCCTGCTGAGTCGACCCGTGCGGCGGTCGCTCGTGCCGCCGTGGAGGCGCGCAGCAGCTTGGCCGGTGTCGAGGGTGAGGCGCAGAAGGCTCTCGACGGTTCCTGGAACGGCACCGCCGCCGAGACCGCCGCCCGCGACGCGGTCACCGCGGCCCTCGACGTCGCGAACGACTCGCTGCCGGGTGAGGTCGTGCTGCTCGACGACTCCGCCGGCCGGACCGCCGAGCTCACGAACGGCATCGTCGAGGAGGCCGGTGTACGCCGCACCCGGCTGGAGCAGGCCACCGCCGCCTACGTGCGCGCCGTGCAGACCGAGGCCGAGAGCCGCGCAGCCGCTGCGGCCGCCGCAGCCGCCGCGGAGGAGCAGGCGCGGCGCGATGCGGCGGCGGCGGCCCGGAGCACGGCATCGGTCCCGCGCACCCGCACGG
>JASCOA010000066.1 GCA_029959365.1 Microbacteriaceae bacterium PS02343
GCGCCCACCGCGCCCCGATTCGGGGGGCGCGGCCGCGGGGCGCCCGGCCCCCGGCGCACGGGGGGGGGGCCCCCACGCCCCGCGCCCCGCATCCGCTCGACGCGGTGACGGCTCAGATGGTGCTGGCGTCGATGACGAAGCGGTAGCGCACGTCGCTCGAGAGCACGCGCTCGTAGGCCTCGTTGACCTGGTCCGCGCTGATGACCTCGACCTCGGCGGCGATGCCGCGCTCGGCGCAGAAGTCGAGCATCTCCTGCGTCTCGGCGATGCCGCCGATGGTCGAACCGGCGAAGGTGCGGCGGTTGTTGAAGAGCGTGAACGCCTGCACGGCGAAGGGCTCCGGCGGGGCGCCGACCGCGACGAGGGCGCCGTTGAGGCGCAGCAGGCCGAGGTAGGCCTCGAGGTCGAGCTTGGCGCTGACCGTGTTGATGATCAGATCGAAGCTGTTCGCGAGCTTCTCGAAGGTCTCGGGGTCCTTCGTGGCGTAGTGCGCGACGGCGCCGAAGCGCTCGCTGTCGGCCTCCTTCGCCGTGGTCTGCGAGAGCACGGTGACCTCGGCGCCCATCGCGGCGGCGATCTTGACGGCCATGTGGCCGAGCCCGCCGAGACCGACGACGGCGACCTTCTTGCCGGGGCCGGCGTTCCAGTGCGCGAGCGGCGAGTAGGTGGTGATGCCGGCGCAGAGCAGCGGCGCCGCGGCCTCGTAGGGGATCGACTCGGGCACCCGCAGCACGAACGCCTCGTCGACGACCACGTGGGTCGAGTAGCCGCCCTGGGTGACGGTGCCGTCGCGGTCGACCGCGGCGTAGGTGCCGATGTTGCCCTCGTAGCAGTACTGCTCGAGACCCGCGCGGCAGTTCTCGCACTCGCGGCAGGAGTTGACCATGCAGCCCACGCCGACGCGATCGCCGACGGCGTGCGACGACACCTCGTCGCCGACCTCGGAGACGACGCCGACGATCTCGTGGCCGACGACCTGGGGGTACTGGATCTCGCCCCACTCGCCGCGCACGGTGTGGATGTCGGAGTGGCAGATGCCGGCGTAGGCGATCTCGATGAGCACGTCCTTCGGGCCGACGTCGCGGCGCTCGATGGTGGTGCGGGCGAGGGGTTCGGTGGCGGACGGGGCGGCGACGGCGTTGACAGTGCGCACGTGGCTCCTTCGGTCGTACGTGGAGGGGGATGCGGGGACGGGCCCCGCGTTCGTCAGGCTACGCCCGGTGGGCTGAGCGGATGCGCCCGCAAGGGTGCCCTGGGAGGGCGCGTTCAGGCGTCGGCGAGCCAGGCCTCGACCTCGGCCCGCTGCGGGATGGAGCCCGCGGAGCCGAGCTTCGTGACGGTGAGCGACCCGGCGCCGAGCGCGGTGCGCAGCCGCACGGGGAAGCTCTCGCCGGCCGTCGCCGCCAGGTAGCCGACGAAGGTGTCGCCGGCGGCGGTGGTGTCGACGGCCTCGACGCGGCGCGCCGGGGCCCGTCCGGCCTCGCCGCCCACGACGTAGGCGGCGCCCTCCGCGCCGAGGGTGCAGACGGCGTCGCCGCCGATCGAGCGCGCGACGGCCGCGAGCGTCGCGTCGATGCCGTCGACCGGCACGTCGAGCAGCCGGGCGACGGCCTCGAGCTCGTGCTCGTTGACGACGAGCAGGTCGACGTCGTGCACGAGCTCGTCGGCGCTCGTCGGGGCGGGCGCGGCGTTCCAGACGACGGTCGCACCGGCGGCACGAGCCGCTGCGGCCGCGGCGCGGTTGACCGCGGCGGGCACCTCGTCCTGCAGCAGCAGGAGCTCGCCGGCGGCGATGCCGGCGAGCGCCGCGTCGACGGTCTCGGGGGAGAAGCCGCGGTTGGCGCCCGCGAGCACCACGATCGAGTTCTCGGCGGCGTCGTCGATCATCACGATCGCGCGTCCCGTCGGCACGCCCTCGAGCCGCTGGACGTGCTCGACGTCGATGCCCTCCGCGGCGATCGCCGCCACCACGGCCTCGCCGTCGGCCGCGCCCGCGGCGCCGACGAAGCGGACGGATGCGCCTCCGCGCGCCGCCGCCACCGCCTGGTTCGCGCCCTTGCCGCCGAGCGCCGTGGCGACGGACAGCGCGGTGATCGTCTCGCCGGGGGAGGGGAGGGTGCGGACGCGGATGGAGTCGTCGGCGTTCATGCTGCCGACCACGACGACGGAGGGGGTGCTCATGCCCGTCAGCGTGGCAGCGGGCGACGAGGCTGCGCAACCGCCGTGCGATGCGCATCCGCTCTTCCCGGCTGTCGGTGGTCGCTGCTTGGCTGTGCGCGTGACCGGATACGACCCCGAGTTCCTGCCCGTCGACGTCCCGCTCCCTGCCCCGGAGGACCCGCGCCCGCTGCGCGACCTGGGCTACCAGCACTTCACAGTGCTGCTCGACCCCGTGCGCCGGCTCGCCGCGGCCACCGCCGTGAACATCGACGGCGACCTGCTGGTCGACGTCGGTCGCGGCGACGACTGGCACTTCGACGATCGCGTGCCCGAGAGCGAGCAGTGCGGCAACGAGCTGTACCGCTCGAACGAGCTCGACCGCGGTCACCTCGTGCGCCGCCGCGACCCGGTCTGGGGTGCGCGGGAGCTGGCGGAGCGCGCGAACGTCGACAGCTTCGCGTACACGAACGCCGCGCCGCAGGCAGCCGGCTTCAACCAGAGCGGCGAGCTGTGGCTCGGGCTCGAGGACCACGTGCTCGCCTACGCCGAGCAGCATCGGCACCGGGTGAGCGTCTTCACGGGCCCGGTGCTCGCCGAGGGCGATCCCGAGTACCGCGGCGTGCTGATCCCGCAGGAGTTCTGGAAGGTCGCGGTGTGGAGCACCGCCTCCGGCATCGCCGCGGCCGGGTTCCTGCTCGACCAGCGGCCGGCGCTCGAGCCGATCCTCACGGCGCTGCCCGTTCCGCCGCCGCTGGAACCGTTCCGCACCTTCCAGGTGCCGGTGAGCGACGTCGTCGATGCCACGGGCCTCGACTTCGGGCCGCTGGTCGAGGTCGACGTGCTCGCGCTCCGCGGGGTGCGGCCCGGCCAGCCGCCGCGTCGCCTGCGCTCCGTGGAGGACCTCGAGCTCGGCTGAGCGTCGGGCTCAGCCGCCGAGCGCCGTGCGCGCCACGAGCGCCTCGCCGAGCTCGCTGCGGCGGAAGCGCACGCTGCGGTGCTCGCGACGCGATTCCAGCAGTCCGCCGTCGCGCAGCGCGCGCAGGTGCTGGCTGGCCGCCGACGGCGAGATGCCGCGTCGTAGCGCCAGCTCGGTGGGGGAGGCCGGCTGCTCGAGCTCGGCCAGGATGCCCGCCCGCGTCGCGCCGATCAGCCCCGTCAGCGCGGCGCTGGTCGGCGCGGTCACCCGCTCGTAGAGCGCGCCGAGCCCTCGCGCCGGGTACATGACCATCGGCGGCGCGTCGCCCGCGATGGGCGCCGAGGCGTTGCGGGTGAAGAGCGTCGGCACCAGGGTGAGCCCGGCGCCCACCGAGCGCAGCTCGACGTCGTGCATCACCGTGCGCAGGCGCACCTCGACGACCGAGCCGCGCAGCCGCACGGTCGGCGCGAGCGTCGCGAACATGCCGGCGACGCCCCGCTCGGCGATCTGCCGCGAGCGGTGCAGCACATCGGCCTCGAGCAGCGCGCGCCAGCGCGGCCAGAAGGGCTCGACGGCGAGCCGCCAGTACTCGTCGAGCGCGGCGAGCACCCGGTCGCGCACCTGCTCCGGCTGCCCGCGCAACGGCTCCGGCAGGGCGAGCGGATGCACGGCCGCCAGGTCGCGCGCCACCGTCGCCGGCGGCACCGTCACCAGCGCCGCGAGCTCGCGGTCGAACGCCCCGAGCGGGGTCTCGGGGCGCGGGGTGAGGAAGTCGGGCGTCCAGAATCGATCGTCGCAGAGCGACCGCAGCAGCGGCTCGTCGAGCCGCGGCAGCACGCGGTCGAGTCCACGCAGCCACTCGAGGTGCAGGGGGAAGCGCGCCGGGTCGCGGAGCGCCCGCAGGCTCAGCGCCACCTCGTTGAGGGGCGAGATGGCGAAGCGCACCTCGGCGAAGTCGCCGGGGTCGAGGCGGTAGCGCAGCATGAAGCGCAACGCTACATCCTTCGCGACGGTGGACGGATCGCGGGAGGGTCGTGACGTGAGCCAACCGGAGACCGCCCCGAACCCCGTCGTCGGCGCCGAGCCACCGGACGGCGGCACCGCATCCGCACGCGAGCGGTCGGCGCCGCGCATCGGCGCCGCCGCGCTGCTGCGCCGCGACCCGCTCCTGCGCGGTCTCGTCGCCTCGACCCTGGTCGGCGCGCTCGGACGCGGCGTGTTCTTCACGCTCACGGTGCTCTACTTCACGCGCTTCGTCGGCTTCGACCCCATCGCGATCGGGGTCGGCCTGACCATCGCGGGCGGGGTCGGCGTCGCGACCTCGATGCTCGGCGGCACGCTCGCCGACCGCTTCGGCGCCAAGCCGGTGCTCGTGGTGCTGACGGTGCTGCAGGGAGCATCGCTCGCCGCCTACGCCTGGTCGGCGCACTACGCCGTCTTCCTCGTGCTGGCCGCGCTCGTGGTCGGCTCGACCAACGCCGGCTACTCGGCGCGCTCCGCGCTGGTGGCGCGGGGCTTCGCGAGCGCCGAGCAGGTCACCGCACGGGCGACGATGCGGGTGGCCACGAACGTCTCGATCGCGCTCGGCGCCGCGATCGCCGCGCTCGCCCTGGCCGCCGATACGGCGGAGGCGTACCGGCTCGCGATGACCGGGGCCGGCGCGGTCTACCTCGTCAGCGCGCTGCTCGTGCTGCGGTTGCCGGCGCGCGACGTGCACGCCGAGCACGGCGCCGCCGATCCGTCACCGCAGCGCAAGCCGTGGCGCGACCGCCGCTACCTCGCCCTGACCGTGTTCAACGGACTCGCGGTGATGCAGTTCACGCTCTTCGAGGTGGGCGTGCCCGTCTGGGTCGCCGAGCACACGAGCGCTCCCGAGACGATGGTCTCGCTGCTGCTGCTCGGCAACACCGTGCTCGTCATCGCGCTGCAGATCCCGCTCGCGCGCGGCACCGGCGGCGTGCGCGGCGCCTCGCGGGCGGCGCTGCTCGCCGGCATCGCGATGGCCGCGGCCTGCGGCCTCTACGCGGCCTCGAGCGTCGGCGCCGGCGTGGTCGTGATCGTGACGCTGCTCGCGGCGGCGGTCGGGCACACGGTGGCCGAGCTGCTCTTCTCGGCCGGCGGCTGGTCGCTCGGCTTCGAGCTCGCCGACCCGCGCCGCGCCGGCGCGTATCAGGGCATGCTCGGCGTGGGCACGGCGCTCGGCTCGATGGCGGCGCCGCTGCTCATCACCTCGACCGTGCTGACGCTCGGCGCCTGGGGCTGGGCCGTGCTCGCCGGCGTGCTGCTCGTCGCCGGGCTCGGCATGCACCTGGTCGGTCGCAGCGCCCTGCGCGCCGGCGTCGGCACGGCCTGAACCTCCGCGGTGTGAACCTCCGGGCCGCTCGCGCCGCACCTGGTCATCGGGCGACGCGAGACGGGCTGTGCGAGGCGTCGCATCCGCTGGGAGTCGGAATGCGGGTGCGCGGAGGCCGGTTGCGCCCGGCATGACGACATTCGGCATCATCGGAGCAGGCAGCATCGGATCGCAGGTGGCCCGGGCGGTCATCGCCCAGGGGCACGAGGTGGTGATCGCGAACTCGCGGGGTCCGGAGACCCTCGCCGACCTCGTGGCCGAGCTCGGCCCGAAGGCCCGTGCGGCGACGGCGCAGGACGCGGCCGAGGCCGCGGAGGTCGCGGTCGTGACCGTGCCGCTGCACGCGATCGAACGGTTGCCGGTCGAGCCGCTCGCGGGCAAGATCGTGCTCGACACCAACAACTACTACTTCGAGCGCGACGGGCGCGTCCCGGCGCTCGACGCCGGCGAGACGACCACGAGCGAGCTCGTGCAGCGCCACCTGGTCGGGGCGAAGGTGGTCAAGGCCTTCAACCACATCCAGGCCGCCGCGATCACCGAAGAGGGGCAGCCTGCGGGCGCCGAGGGGCGCCGCGCCCTCGTCGCGGCCAGCGACTTCCCGGAGGCGACCGCCTTCGTCACCGAGCTCTACGACGCGATCGGCTTCGACACGGTCGACGCGGGGCAGCTCGCCGACTCCTGGCGCATCGAGCGCGACCGCCCGGGCTACGGGGTCCGGCTCACCGCCGAGGAGCTGCGCGCCGCGCTGGCGGAGGCGCCGCGCACGGTGTGATGCAGCGGGCGGATGCGCGGGGCCGGGCCCCGCTCATCCGCCCATCGCTCAGAAGTCCCGCAGGTGCGAGCGCAGGCTGCGACCGCCGAACTCGCGGCGGAGGATGCCGCGGCGCCGCAGGATCGGCACGAGCCGGTCCAGCATGCGGTGCACGGTGACCGGGTGCAGATCGCCCGAGAAGATGAAGCCGTCGTTGCCGGCCTCGCCGAAGGCCTCGATGAAGTCCGCGAGCTCCTCGGCGGTGCCGACCACGCCCGATCGGTCGCTGAGCCGACCGAGCCTCGCCTTGCTGGTGAGCAGCTCGCGCAGCGTCGCGTCGGCGAAGCTCTCGCGCTTGCCGAGCAGCCCCTTGATGCTGCCGCGCGAGACGTGGTCGGCGAAGATCGCGGGGTCGAGCGGCCTGTCGAGGTCCTGGCCGGTGAGGTCGGTCTCGAGATCGCTGGACTGCTCGGCGGCGATGCGCAGCAGCGTCGCATCGTCGGGGCTCGCACTCGCGGCGACGAGGCGGTCGGCCTCCTCCGGGCTGTCGACGAGGATCGGCTTGAGCACGAAGAGCACCGTGATTTCCTCGGCCCGACGCCCGGCGGCGGCGACCGCCTCGTGCACCTTCGCCCGGTAGTCCGCGACCAGGTTCGCATCGAGCGGCGCGAGGGCCAGCTGCACGTCCGAGTGCGCGCCCGCGAAGCCGAGCCCGCGCGGCGAGCCGCCCGGCGAGACGATCACGGGATCGCCGTCGATCGAGGGGATCGCGTTGAGCGGGCCGTCGAAGTCGAAGTACTCGCCGCGGTGCTGCACCGCGTCGAGCTTCGACGCGTCGGCGTAGACGCCGCTCGCCGCATCCGCGACGAGGGCCCCCGGCTTCCAGCCGCCCCAGAGCTCGCGCAACCCGCGCAGCCACTCGTCGGCGCGATCGTAGGCGGCGTCGTGACCGAGCGGCTCGAGGCCGAAGTGGCGGCTGCTGCCCACGTCCGTCACGACGTTGACACCGGCGCGGCCCTTCGAGAGGTGCTGCTGGGTCTGGAAGTGCCGGGCTGCGAGGTAGGGCGGCCAGCTGAGCACGTTGACGGTCGGTGCGACGCCGAGCCGCTCGGTCGCGTCGAGCAGGTACGGCGCCAGCGCCGTCGGGTCGTGCTTCGGCCCGCCGTAGGCGCCGCGGATGCGCAGGTCGAGCGTCGAGGGATTGCCGAGCGAGATCGCGTCCTCGATGATCACGAGGTCGAGGCCGGCCTGCTCGAGCGTGCGAGCCGACTGCTGGTAGAGCCGCGGATCGGTCCAGTCGTAGTCCCACTCGAGGTACTCGCGGCCCCAGCCGTGCGGACCGAAGCCGCGCGAGAGGAACCAGCCGAAGTGCTGCAGGCGGGCCATCAGCGGGCCTCCTCGAGGGTGCGAGCGGATGCGGGGATCGCCGCGAAGGCGTCCTCGAGGTCCGCGATCAGGTCGTGCACGTCCTCGATGCCGACGGAGAGCCGCAGCAGCCCGTCGCCGATGCCCGCTGCGGCGCGCTCGGCGGCGCTGCGGTGGATGTGCGTGGTCGTCGCCGGGTGCAGTACGAGCGAGCGCACATCGCCGATGTGGGTCATGTGCGTGAAGACCCGCACCCGCTCGATCACCGCGCGGGCCGCATCCTCGCCGCCGAGCAGGGTGAAGGCGAGCACCGGGCCCTGCCCATCGGGCAGGTAGTGCCGGGCGAGCTCGTGGCTCGGGTGCTCGGGCAGTCCGGAGTAGTCGACGCTCTCGACCTCGGCGCGGCCGGCGAGCCAGGTCGCGACGGCCAGGGCGTTCGCGGAGGCGCGCTCGACCCGCAGCGACAGGGTCTCGACGCCCTGCTCGATGAGCGAGGCGTGCAGCGGCGACGGGGTGCTGCCCCAGCGCGGGGCGACGTGCGCGCGCAGCCGGGCGAGGTAGGCGCCGGGGCCGTGCAGCTCGGCCCAGCTGCGGCCGCCGAGCGTCGCATCGGCGCCGGCGAGCTGCGGGAAGCGCTCGGCGTCGTCCCAGTCGAAGCCGGCGCCGCCGACGATCACGCCGCCCAGCACGCCGCCGTGGCCGGCGAGCAGCTTGCTCGCCGAGTGCACGACGACGTCGGCGCCGTGCTCGAGCGGGCGCAGCAGGTAGGGCGAGGCGAAGGTGCTGTCGACGACGAGCGGCGCACCGTGCTCGTGCCCGATCGCGGCGATCGCGGCGAGGTCGACGAGTCGGCCGCGCGGGTTCGGGATCGACTCGGCGAAGAGCGCCCGGGTGCGCGGCGTGATCGCCTCGCTCCACGCGCCGGTGCACTCCGGCTCGTGCACGAAGCGCACGGCGATGCCGAGCTCGGCGAGGTTCTGCTCGAGGAAGCAGCGGGTGCCCTCGTAGATGTGGGCGCTCGCGACGACCTCGTCGCCGCTGCGCAGCAGCCCGAGCAGCGCGATCGCGATCGCCGCCTGCCCGCTCGAGACGAGCACGGCGTCGAGGCCGCCCTCGAGCTCGGCGATGCGGCGCTCCACCGACGTCGTGGTCGGGTTGCCGATGCGGGTGTACGAGTAGCCGGGGCCGCCGGCGAAGCGGTCGCGGGCGTCGTCGAAGTCGTCGAAGACGAAGCCGGCGGTGAGGTGCACGGGTGTGCGACGCGCCGCGTGGGCGTCGGGCACAGGCGTGCCGCCGTGCAGTTGACGGGTGGCGAAGGCATGCTGCCTCGGCGTCGAGTCGGGCATGGTCGCTCCTTCCGAGGGCGAGGTGATGCTCGATGGCATCACAGCGCCGGGACGGAGTCGAATCGATCGCAACACGTCGTCACAGGCGCGTCACCCGTGCGGGGGAGGCGCTCAGTCGCGGATCGAGTAGCCGAACCGCTCCGCCACGATCGCCGCGAGCTCGCCGGCCTGGTACGGCGTGACGACGGCGCCGCGCAGCCCCTCGAGGCCGCGCAGCGAGCGGAACTCGAGCCCGCGCAGGTCGACCTTCTCCATGCGGGCGCCGGTGAGGTCGAGGGCGCGCGTCTGCGTGTCTTCGAAGGCCAGCCGGGTGACGGATGCGCCGCTCAGGTCGAGCTCGTCGATCGTGCAGTCCGTGAGCAGCACGTCGCGCACCGTCGCGCCGCGCAGGCCGAGGTAGCCGAGCTTGCAGCCGACGAGGTGCACCGACTGCCAGTTCGCCTCCACGAACGCCGCCGAGCCGAGGCGGGATCCCTCGAAGCGCACACCCCGCCAGCGGGAGCGTGCCGCGGTGAGCACGGGAGCGTCCATCCGCTCGATGCGGCTGTCGATCACTGCCGCGCCCTCCCAATCGCTCTGGTGCGCGCTCACGCCGTGCAGCCGTGAGGCGCTGAGCGTCAGCAGCCCCAGGTCGGCGCCGCCGAGGTCGCCGCCGTCGAGCAGCACGTTCTCGAGGTCGGCCTCGGGCAGGAACGCCGAGGCGCGCACCTCCTCGAGCACGCCGTGCTTGAGCGCCGGGATGCGCGGGGTCGTGGGGGAGAGGGCCATGCCCGAACGCTATCGGGCACCGACGACGCCGGGATCGAGCGGATGTGCAGCATGCTCTGCAGCCGCGTCCGCTCGCCCGGCCCGCCCTCGCGCCCGCTGCGCGCTCGGCCCGCCCGGACCGCTCAGCCCAGCAGGCCGTCGATCGCGTGGGGCTCGATGGCGGCGAGCTCCTCGTCGGACAGGTCGGGGCCCTCGAGAGCGGCGACGTTCTGCTCGAGCTGCGCGACGCTCGAGGCGCCGACGATGGCGCTCGTGATGCCCTGGTGGCGCAGCACCCAGCGCAGCGCGAGCTGGGCGAGGCTCTGACCGCGCTCGGCCGCGACGCCGTTCAGGGCGCGGGCGTGCCCGAGGTACTCCTCGGTGATCGCGTTCTCGCTGAGGAAGCGGCTGGTCGCGGCGCGCGAGTCGGACGGCACGCCCTGCAGGTAGCGGTCGGTCAGCATGCCCTGCGCCAGCGGCGAGAAGACGATGCAGCCGGCGCCGACCTGCTCGAGCGCGGGCAGCAGCCCGTCCTCGATGCCGCGTACGAACATCGAGTACTTGGGCTGGTGGATGAGCAGCGGCACCTTGAGCTCGGCGAGGATCTCGGCGATCGCGATCGTGCGCTCGGGCGAGTAGTTCGACACCGCCGCGTAGAGGGCCTTGCCCTGCTGCACGGCGCTCGCGAGCGCTCCGGCGGTCTCCTCGAGCGGCGTCTCGAGATCCGGACGGTGGTGGTAGAAGACGTCGACGTAGTCGAGGCCCATGCGCTCGAGGCTCTGGTCGAGCGAGGCGAGCAGGTACTTGCGCGAGCCGTGGTCGCCGTACGGGCCGGGCCACATGTCGTAGCCGGCCTTGCTCGAGATGATCAGCTCGTCGCGGTAACGGCCGAGGCCGCCGGCGAGGATGCGCCCGAAGTTGGTCTCGGCGCTGCCGTACGGCGGGCCGTAGTTGTTGGCGAGGTCGAAATGGGTGATGCCCAGGTCGAAGGCGCGGTGCACGATCGCCTGCTGGGTCTCGATCGGGCGGTCGTGCCCGAAGTTGTGCCAGAGCCCGAGCGAGAGCGCGGGCAGCTTGAGGCCGCTGCGACCGGAGCGGCGGTAGGACATGGACGAGTAGCGGGTGTCATCGGCGACATGGCTCATGATCCCCGAGCCTAGTGATCGGCGGTTGACTCGTGTCGCAGCCGACGCGTCCTCAGCCCGATGCGCCGCCGGTGATCGCCTGCAGGGCCGCGACGTGCGCGGCCAGCGCACGTCGCCCATCGCCGGTCGCGGCCACCCAGGTGCGGGCGCGTCCGCCGAGCGTGCGCTTCTCGACCCGCACGTAGCCGATCGCCTGCAGATGGCTGATCGCCTTGCTCAACGGCGAGTCGGCGACGTCGAGCAGCTCGCGCAGCGTCGCGAAGTCGGCCTCGGCCGCTTCGTCGAGCGCAGCCATCAGGGAGAGCCGCACCGGAGTCAGCAGCGCCTCGTCGAGCTGGTGGCGCGGATGGTTCACGATGCGCGCCGGGGAAGCGCGCTGACCGCGAGCGGAGCTGCGACGAGCGCAGCGACCGCGGCTGCGATCGGGAGCGGCTGCGGGCCGGCGAAGGTCACCAGAGCGACGTCCCCGAACAGCAGGAGCACCGATGCCCCGAAGCCTGCCCAGTGACGGCGGCCCCACTCGAGGCCCGCGCGGGCGAGGCTCCACGCGGTCTCCTTGGCGGCCAGCGCGACGAACAGCAGCACCACGACGGCGACGAGGATCGCGAGGCTCGCGATCGCGCCGACCTGACCGAGCGCGATCATGCCGAGCAGAACCGCTGCGCTCAGGGTGAGCGCGAGCACGGGCCGGCTGAGCGGCGACGACGGCCAGTCCGGAGCCAACGGCTCGCCGCGTCGGGCGCGCTCGATGCGCAGCAGCCGTGTCGCGGGCACCCCACTGCAGACGAGCAGCCCCACCGCGCCCGCCGCCAGCCCGAACCACGGCGCCGGCGTGCCGAGGAACGATACGGCGAGGATCGCGACGACGATGACGCTCGCCAGCACGATCACGACGATGTCGGCCGCGCGCAACTGCCGGTGGATGCCGGCTCGCTCCTTCGCGCCTTCGACGATCGCGCTGTGCAGCAGTACGACGGGCAGGAGCATCTGGCTCGGCTGCGAGTCCGCATCCACGCGGTCCGACGTCAAGATCGTCGCGAAGAGGCCCACGTACGCGCCGAGCATGACGCCGGACCAGAGATTGAGCCAGGCGAAGGCGCGTCCGCTCGCGGCGGACCGGAGGCGCATCCGCGCGACGGTGCGCAGGGCGTCGTGGTCGTCCATCCGCTCGCTTTCCATCTGGAAAGCCTAGGCGCTGGCTTTCCGAATGGAAAGCCGCACGGCGCGCGGCCCGATGCGTTCAGCAGGCGACGCGCAGGCGCAGGACGCCGCCCTTGCCAGCGGAGCGTTCGAGGCTCAGTATCGTCACTGCAGAGCCCGGACCGAAGACGCAGTCCGTCGCAGCACCCCGAGGAGCCCACATGACCGCCGAAGCCACGATCACCCAGCCCGCCGAGCACTCCGCCGAGCGACTGCGCAGCGGTCGCGGCGAGCACGCCGACGACGCCGCCTGGGCCGTGGAGCGGCTGCGGCTCGCTGAGTCGCAGCTCGGGCGGCGACGGCAGGCGGCCTGCGGGCCGAGCGACACCGACCGCGCGGCCATGCGCTTCCTGCTCGAGGAGACCGACCTCGGGCGTCACGTCACGCCGGGGGACCTGGGTGAGCACCTCGGCATCGTCTCGTCGTCGGTGACCGGACTGCTCGAGCGCCTGCGCGACGGCGGGCTGATCGAGACCCGCGCGCATCCGAGCGATCGGCGCAGCAAGATCGTGCTGCCCGTCGATCGCAACGACGACCCGGAGTCCATCGACCCGCTCTCGGCGGTCATCCGCTCGCTCGCGGCGGAGCTCACCGAGGAGCAGGCCGCCGGTGTCGCCCGTTTCCTGGACCGCGTGGCAGCCGCCGTGGACGAGGAGTGCCGCTGAGCGGAGCGGTCAGGAATCGCCGCCGAGCTCCGCGCGGGCCTGGTGCTCGGCGAGCGGACCGACGTAGTCCTTGATCGGGGCGTCGGCGAAGGCGTGCACGCGCTCGGCCGCGACCGCATCGACGCGCTCGTGGTCGACCTGCGGGAAGCGATCGTAGAGATGCGCCGCCACCTGCTCGGTGACCTTGCGCTCGTCGTAGGGATTCGGCTCGGCGTGGTTCCGCATGCGCCGAGCCTCACCCGGTCACGTGAAGGTCGGCTGGGAACGAGACCGGTACCGCCGGGGCCTCCCACCGCGGTGCGCCGCGGCATAGCGTGAGGGCATGCACGACACCGACGAGGTCCGCGACTTCCTCACGACCCGACGCGCCCGGCTGAGCCCCGTCGAGGCCGGCCTGCCGTTCGCCGGCGGGCAGCGCCGCGTGCCGGGGCTGCGCCGCGAGGAGGTCGCCATGCTCGCCGGGGTCAGCGTCGACTACTACACGCGCCTCGAGCGCGGCAACCTCGCCGGCGCGTCCGACGCCGTCCTCGACGCGCTCGCCCGCGCGCTGCAGCTCGACGAGGCCGAGCGCGAGCACCTGCACGACCTCGCGCGCCTCGCCAACGCCTCGCCGACCGCGCGGGCCCGCGCCCCGAGGGCGCAGCGACCGGCCCTGCGCCCGTCGCTGCAGAAGGTGCTCGATGCGATGCCGGGCGTGCCGGGCATGATCCGCAACGAGCGCCGCGACCTGCTGGCCCTCAACCCGATCGCGCGCCGCCTCTACGCGCCGGTGCTGGGCAACCCGGCCAACGCGGGCAACCTCGCGCGCTTCTGCTTCCTCGACCCGGGCGCGCAGTCGTTCTTCCCCGACTGGCGCACGTCGGCGAGCGACCTGGTGGCGAGCCTGCGCAAGTCCGCCAGCGCCGATCCCTACGACCGCGGCCTCAGCGACCTCATCGGCGAGCTGACGACCCGCAGCGAGCCCTTCGCCCAGTTCTGGGCGGCGCACCGGGTGCGCTTCCACCAGAACGGCGCCAAGCGCGTGCGGCACCCCGAGGTCGGCGAGCTCCGGCTCGATTACGAGTCCATGCCCCTGCCGGCCGACCCATCGCTCTCGCTCGTCGTGTACACCCCGTCCGACGACGCGACGGCGGATGCGCTGGCGCTGCTGGCGTCGATCGCCGCGACCGAGCAGGCCGACGCCGCCCGGATCGCGGCGGACTAGCCTCGACGGCGCACCGCCCTCCCCGTCCCGCCCGTCTCGTCCCTGTCCGATGCGGAGGAGATCAGGCCCGGAGCGCGTGGATCGCGCGGAGCATGGCCGGGACACGGGTCGTCGCGCCTGCCCTCTCCTCCGAATCGCATCGAACCGGACCGGACCCGGGTTGCGGACGGGAGGGAGGCCCTGCGGGTACCGGGCAGGGCCGTCACTGGCTGCGCGCATCCGCTCGTCGTGGAATGGAGTCGTCCGCCGCGGAGCGCGGCGGCACGGAGAGGACGCATGATGCACACCAGGACGCTGGGACAGGGGCTCGAGGTCGGCGCGATCGGCTTCGGCGCGATGGGCATGTCGATGAGCTACGGGCCGAACCCGGGCGATCGCCAGGACATGCTCGGCGTGATCCGGCACGCGGTCGAGCAGGGCGTGACGCTCATCGACACGGCCGAGGTCTACGGGCCGTACGTCAACGAGGAGCTGGTCGGCGAGGCCATCGCGCCGATCCGCGACCAGGTGGTCGTGGCGACCAAGTTCGGTTGGAACATCGTCGACGGCACGATGGTCGGCACCGATTCGCGGCCCGAGCAGATCCGCCGCGTGGCCGAGGCCTCGCTGCAGCGGCTCGGCGTCGACGCGATCGACCTGTTCTACCAGCACCGGGTCGACCCCGACGTGCCGATCGAGGACGTCGCCGGCGCGGTGCGCGAGCTCATCGCCGAGGGCAAGGTCAAGCACTTCGGGCTCTCGGAGGCCGGAGCGGGCACGATCCGCCGCGCGCACGCGGTGCAGCCGGTCACCGCGCTGCAGAGCGAGTACTCGCTGTGGACCCGCGACCCGGAGCCCGAGATCCTGCCGACGCTCATCGAGCTCGGCATCGGCTTCGTGCCGTTCAGCCCGCTCGGCAAGGGGTTCCTGACGGGCACCGTCGGCGCCGATGCCACCTTCGGCGAGGGCGAGTTCCGCGCCAGCACCCCGCGCTTCGAGCGCGAGAACCTCGCCGCGAACCAGGTGATCGTCGAGCACGTGCGGGCCCTCGCCGAGGCCCGCGGCGCAACGCCGGGGCAGGTCGCCCTCGCCTGGCTGCTCGCGCAGCACCCCACGATCGTGCCGATCCCGGGCACGCGCCGTCGCGGCCGGGTCGACGAGAACGTCGGCGCCGCCGCCGTCGCCCTCTCCGCCGACGACGTCGCCGATCTGAACGGCCTGATCGAGCGGATCGGCGTGGCCGGCGAGCGCTACGCCGAGGCGGGCATGCGAGCGGTCGGCCTGTGACGAGGCGCCTCGGGGCCGCTCAACGGCCTGAGCGCGCCTCGAGGGGGAGGCGGTCGACGAGCTCGGTCCAGAGCTCCGGCCCGCCGAGCAGCTCCTCGGCCGACAGCACTGCGTGAAGCAGTGCGTCCTCGAGCTCGGCGGGCCGGAGACCCCAACCGAGCAGCACGAGCTCGTAGCCGGCCGGCGACTCGTCGTCGGCGCCCAGCAGGCTGAGGTGCAGCTCGTCGCCGAGCCCGCTGAACTCGATCAGCGAGCCCGGTCGGGTGGCGACGCGCGCGATGCCGCGCACGCAGGCGATGCGACCGACGCGCTCGGGCACGAGACGCTCGCCGAGCACGGCGAGCAGGCGCTCGGGGTGGAACGGGCGCGGGTCGGCGAGGTGCACGTGCTCGAGGCCCTCCGCGTCGACGCCGGTGCGCCGGCCGCTCGAGGCGATCTGAGCCCAGGACGGCGCGGGGCGCTCGCGCGGGACGAACCGCACCGGATCGTCGCCGAACCGGGCGGCCGGGGCGAGGCGCCGGGCGAGGGACATCGCGCGAGCCTGCGCGGGGGTCCGCTCGCCACCCGCGTCGGGGATCAGCACGACGTCCGCCGCCTCGAGGCGGTCGACCACCATCTCGGCGGGCGCAGAGCCGCGACCCTCGAGCTGCGCCACGAGCTCGCCGATCCGCAGGGTCGACCAGACCGTGAGCCGATGCGCACCGCGGCCCAGCAGCGGCACCAGCTGCAGTGCGACGTGCTCGGCGGCGACGTCCGCGTCGAGCGCAACCGTCACCGGGCCGGCGGTGAGGGCCTCGGCGATGTCCGCGAGCTCCCGCGGTGCGCCGTCGCGCACGCGCAGCGCTTGCACGGAGGGGAAGCGGCGCCGCGCCTCGGCGAGCGCCTCCTCGTCGGAGAGCGCGGCGAACAGGTGCAGGGGTGCGGGGGAGCGCGGCATGGCGCTACTCTAACTGAGAACGGTTATCATTAAGGAGTCGTGCTCATGAAGGTCCGCAACTCGCTCAAGGCGCTGAAGAAGATCCCCGGGTCGCAGATCGTGCGCCGCCGCGGCCGCGTCTACGTCATCAACAAGCAGAACCCGCGGGTGAAGGCGCGCCAGGGCTGAACCGCGGCGCGCTCCCGCGTCAGTGACCGCCGCGATCGGAGTCGACGCCCGCATCCGGTCCGAGCGAGAGGGCGGCCAGCCGGGACAGCTGCTGCTCGTCGAGGGCGAAGTCGAAGACATCGAGGTTGGAGCGCATCCGCTCGGGATCCTTGGACTTCGGCACCGGCACGAGACCCTGCTGCACGTGCCAGCGCAGCACGATCTGCGCGGGCGTGCGGCCGAGCTGCTCGGCGATCGCGGCGACCTCCGGATGCTGCAGGAGGTCGCCGCCCTGGCCGATGGGCGACCACGACTGCGTGACGATGCCGTGCTCGGCGGCGAATGCGCGCTGAGCCTCGCGCGGGATGGTCGGGTCGATCTGGATCTGGTTGACCGCCGGCACGAGACCGGTGCCGTCGATGAGGGTGCGCAGGTGGTCGGCGGTGAAGTTCGAGACGCCGATGGAGCGCGCGAGCCCGGCCTGCTGCAGCTTGCGGAAGGTGCGGAAGGTGCTCTGGAACTTGCCGCTCTTCGGCAGCGGCCAGTGGATCAGCAGCAGGTCGACGTAGTCGAGCCGCAGCAGCTTGAGGCTCTGCTCGAGCCCGGCGATCGCCTTGTCGTCGCCCTGGAACTTGCCGTCGAGCTTGGTCGTGACCCACAGCTCCTCGCGCGGCACACCGGAGCCGCGCACCCCGCGCCCGACACCCTTCTCGTTGCCGTAGGCGCGCGCGGTGTCGATGTGCCGGTAGCCGAGCCCGATCGCATCGCCCACGGCCTGCTCCGCCTCGCGGTCCTTGAGCGGCCAGGTGCCGAGCCCGAGCTGCGGCATCGTGCGGCCGTCATTGAGGGTGATCAGCGGGGCAGCGGTCATGGCGGGGTTCCTCACGTCGTCGTCGATGGTCCTCCTCACGATAGAGGGCAGGATGGGCGCATGACCGCCCTCGCCGCCCTCGCCATCACGGGATCGACCGGAGCCCTGGGAGGTGCCGTCGCGAGCGCGCTCGCCGAGCGCGGCGCACCGCAGCGGCTGCTCGTCCGCTCACCGGAGCGGGCGCCTCGTCTGCCGGGAGCCTCGGTGCATCGGGCGGCGTTCGGCGATCGGGACGACTGCCTCGCAGCGCTCGAGGGCGTCGAGACGCTGTTCATGGTCTCGGCCTCCGAGAGCGCGGATCGGCTCGCCCAGCACCTGGCCCTGGTCGACGCCGCCGCGGACGCCGGCGTGCGGCACGTCGTCTACACGTCCTTCGTCGGCGCGGGACCGGATGCGGTGTTCACGCTCGCGCGCGACCACGGGGCGACGGAGGAGCGCATCCGCTCGTCCGGCATGGCGTGGACGTTCCTGCGCGACAGCTTCTACCTCGACGTGCTCGAGCTGTTCGCGGGCGAGGACGACGCGCTGCGCGGTCCGGCGGGCGAGGGGCGCTGCGCCTTCGTCGCCCGCTCGGATGTGTCCGCGGCGGCCACCGCGGTGCTGCTCGACCCCGCGGCGCACGCCGGCGCGACGTACGAGCTCACCGGCCCCGAGCCCCTGAGCCTCGCCGAGGCCGCGGCGAGGCTGACCGCCGTGCGCGGGCGACCGTTCCGCTTCGTCGACGAGACGCTCGCGGAGGCGTACGCCTCCCGCGCCGGCTACGGGGCGCCGGACTGGCAGGTCGACGCCTGGGTGAGCACGTACACGGCCATCGCGACGGGAGGCATGGCCGGGGTGAGCGGCGACGTCGAGCGCCTCACCGGCCGCGCACCGCGGTCGTTCGAGCAGCTGCTGCGGGGCTGACCCGGCGCGGCTCCTGCGCACCCGGGCGCTGCAGCTTGCGCACGTGCCAAGGCGGGTAGGGTCGACCCGGGCGCGGCCAGCGGAGCGGCGCCCGGGCATCGAGGGAGCAGCATGATCAGGATCGCCACCATCGGAACGAGCGTCATCACGAGCGCCCTGGCGGCGGCCGTCGGCCGCACCGAGGGGATCCGCATCGACGTGGTCACCTCGCGCAGCGCCGAGCGCGCCGCGGCGAGCGCCGCCGAGCTCGGCGCCCTCGGCTCCGCGCACGAC
>JASCOA010000067.1 GCA_029959365.1 Microbacteriaceae bacterium PS02343
CGCGCGCGCGCCGCGGCGCCGGGCGGGGGGCCGGGCGCCCCGCCGCCCCCGCCCCCCCCGGCGGCGCGGGCGGCGTCGCGACCCCGCCGGCGAGCGAGCAGGAGCTCGACGAGCTCATCGCGGCGGTGCAGCAGCTCGCGGCGCTGCGCGGGGCGACGGGCTGACCGCACCGCATCCGCTCTCCCCTCCCTCCGCCGCACGCCGGCCCTCCCGAGCGGTCCTCTCGGGGGGCGAGGGATCGCCGCGATCAGGTCCTAGCCTGACCAGCGGCGGTCGCGTCTGCGTCGTGCGGATAGCGGGCTGGGAAGCCCGCTCAGCGAGCCGTTAGCGTTCCCAGCACGGCGCTCGGGGCGCCGGAAAAGGGCAGGTGATCGGGTGAACCGCTCCCCCGATGGGGAATCGGTGTGGCGTCGGCACGAGGTCGCGATCAGCGATCCCGACGAGGCTGGCGAGGACATCTCCCGCCGCTACGACAGCAAGGCCTGGGGCGCACGGCGCACGGCGCTGGAGTTCTTGTACCGCTTCTCGCGCGTCGGCAGCGACGACCTGTCGCTGCACAAGACCCGCTTCGACGGCCATCTCGAGGGCCCCAAGCTCGCCGGCGACGAGGTGATCGTCTCGTGGAACAGCCGCGGTCGCGGCGTGCTCGACATCGGCGGCGCCGACCTGCGGGTCGAGGCCGGCACGCCCGTGCTGCACCCCGTGGGCCGGGACTACCTCTTCGACTACGAGGACTTCGATCAGAACCTCGTGCGCCTGAGTGGATCGCTGCTGCGCTCGGTCGCCGGCGAACGGCACGGCGCCCCGGTGCTGCTGCGCTTCGACGCCGGTCACGAACCGGACCCCGCGCAGCTGCACCGCTGGTGGCGCGCCGTCGACGCGGCGGCGCGCGCTGCGCAGCGCCCGCACGAGGTCAACGCGCTGCGCGCCCAGGACCTGCAGCGCGAGGTCGCCGCCGCCTTCCTCGACGCCTTCCCGCACCGCGTGGAGGAGCTCGCGCCCGGGCTCTCCGCCGGTGCGGCGGGCGATCGGCTGCGCCGTGCGCTCGAGTTCCTGCACACGAACGCGCACCGGTCGATCGACACGGAGGACGCGGCCCGGGAGGCCGGGCTCAGCGTGCGGGGCGTGCAGGAGGCGTTCCGGCGCGAGCTGAACGCCTCGCCGACCGCGGTGCTGCGAGGCATCCGTCTCGAACGGGTGCGCGAGCACCTGCAGATCGCCGATCCCGCCGCGACCACGGTCACGGCCGTGGCGCAGCAGTGGGGCTTCGCGCACCTCGGACGCTTCGCCGGCGCCTACGCCGAGCGCTTCGGCGAGAGCCCGAGCACGACGCTGCGCCGGGCCTCGGCACGGCGCAGCGTCGCACGGGGCTGAGCGGGTCCCTGCGGACGCGCCGGGACGCGCATCCGCTGTCGGTGGTCGACGGCAGGATGAGGTGATGAGCGCGCTCGAACGCTTCAGCCCGGCGACCCGTGAGTGGTTCGAGGGGGCGTTCGCCGCGCCCACGGCCGCGCAGGAGGGCGCCTGGGCGGCGATCGCCGAGCGGCGGCACGCGCTCGTCGTGGCCCCGACCGGCTCCGGCAAGACCCTCTCGGCGTTCCTCTGGGCGATCGACCGGCTCGTGCAGCGGCCGCCCTCCTCGGACGACGAGGAGCGGGGCACCCGCGTGCTCTACATCTCCCCCATCAAAGCGCTCGCGGTCGACGTGGAGCGCAACCTCCGAGCGCCGCTCGCGGGCGTCACGCGCACCGCGCACCGGCAGGGGGCGACGCCGCGCGAGGTGACCGTGGGGGTGCGCTCGGGCGACACCGACCCGGCCACCCGGCGCACGCTGCTGCGCAACCCGCCCGACGTGCTCATCACGACCCCCGAGTCGCTCTACCTCATGCTCACCTCGAGCGCCCGCGAGACGCTGCGCACGGTCGAGACCGTGATCGTCGACGAGGTGCACGCGGTCGCCGGCACCAAGCGCGGGGCGCACCTCGCGCTCTCGCTCGAGCGGCTCGACGCCCTGCTGCCGCAGCCCGCCCAGCGCATCGGCCTCTCGGCGACGGTCCGGCCGCACGAGGAGGTCGCGCGCTTCCTCGGAGGGCGGGCGCCGGTGACGATCGTGGCACCGCCGAGCGACAAGGAGTGGCAGCTGAAAGTCGTCGTGCCCGTGGACGACATGAGCCGGCTGAGCTCCGCGCGGCCGCGGAACGAGCCGCGGGAGGGCCGCACGGCCGGTGGCGTCGTCGGCGGCGACGCGATGGAGGGCTTCGTCGGCGACGCCTCCGGTGCGACCGCTGGCGCGTCGGGCTCCTCGTCCGACGACCGCGGCCCGAGCATCTGGCCGCACGTCGAGCAGAGCCTCGTCGAGGAGATCCTGCGGCACCGCTCCACGATCGTGTTCTCGAACTCGCGCGGGCTGGCCGAGAAGCTGACGGCGCGGCTCAACGAGCTGCACGCCGAGCTGCTCGAGGCGCCGGGCCGCGAGCCCGCGAAGCGACCGCCGTCGCAGCTCATGGGCGGGTCCTCCCAGACGAAGGGCGTCGACGACGAGGCTCCGGTGCTCGCCCGCGCGCACCACGGCTCGGTCAGCCGCGAGCAGCGCGCCATCATCGAGGACGATCTGAAGAGCGGACGCCTGCGCTGCGTCGTCGCCACCAGCTCGCTCGAGCTGGGCATCGACATGGGCGAGGTCGACCTGGTGATTCAGGTCGAATCGCCGCCGAACGTGGCGAGCGGTCTGCAGCGCGTCGGCCGCGCGGGCCACCAGGTCGGCGGCGTCAGCCGCGGGCTCGTCTACCCGAAGCACCGGGCCGACCTGCTGCACGCGGCCGTCACGGTCGAGCGGATGCGCGCGGGCCTCATCGAGCAGCTGTCCGTGCCCGCCAACCCGCTCGACATCCTCGCGCAGCAGACCGTCGCCGCGACGGCGCTCGAGCCGCTGGACGTGGAGGGATGGTTCGAGACGGTGCGCGCCTCCGCTCCCTTCGCCGGCCTGCCCCGCAGCGCCTACGAGGCGACCCTCGACCTGCTGGCCGGGCGCTACCCCTCCGACCGCTTCGCCGAGCTGCGGCCGCGGCTCGTCTGGGACCGCGAGGAGGGCACGCTCACCGCGCGCCCGGGCGCGCAGCGACTGGCGATCACCAGCGGCGGCACGATCCCCGACCGGGGCCTCTTCGGCGTGTTCATGGCCGGCGAGAAGCCCGTGCGCGTGGGCGAGCTCGACGAGGAGATGGTCTACGAGTCGCGGGTGCAGGACGTCTTCGCGCTCGGCGCGACGAGCTGGCGCATCCAGGAGATCACCCACGACCGGGTCATCGTCACGCCCGCCTTCGGCGAGCCGGGGCGGCTGCCGTTCTGGCGCGGCGACGGCATCGGGCGGCCCGCGGAGCTGGGGCGCGCGATGGGGGCGTACCTGCGCGAGCTGCAGTCCGCATCCGCTTCGGAGATCGACGACCGCCTCGCCGCCGGCGGGCTCGACGAGAAGGCGGCTCGCAACCTCGGCGACCTCGTGCGCGAGCAGCGCGAGGCCACCGGCCAGGTGCCCACCGACCGCACGCTGCTCGTCGAGCGGTTCCGCGACGAGCTGGGCGACTGGCGGCTGATCCTGCACTCGACCCTCGGCATGCAGGTGCACTCCCCCTGGGCGCTCGCGGTCGCGGCCCGGCTGCGCGAGCGCTTCGGCGTGGACGGCGGCGTGGTGGCGAGCGACGACGGCATCGTGGCGCGGCTGCCCGACATGGACTCGCAGCCGCCCGGCGCCGAGCTCTTCGTCTTCGACGCCGACGAGCTCGAGGAGCTCGTGACCGCGGAGGTCGGCGGCTCGGCGCTGTTCGCCTCGCGCTTCCGCGAGAACGCCGCGCGCGCCCTGCTGCTGCCCGGTTACGAGCCCGGCCGGCGCTCGCCGCTCTGGCAGCAGCGGCAGCGCTCCGCCCAGCTGCTCGAGGTGGTGCGCGAGTACCCCGAGTTCCCGATCGTGCTCGAGACCGTGCGCGAGGTGCTGCGCGACGTGTACGACGTTCCGGCGCTGCTGCAGGTCTCGAAGGACCTCGCCGCGCGCTCGCTGCAGCTCGTCGAGGTCGAGACCCCTTCGCCGTCGCCCTTCGCCCGCAACCTGCTCTTCGGCTACGTCGGCGCCTTCCTCTACGAGGGCGACACCCCGCTGGCCGAGCGCCGGGCCGCGGCGCTCGCGCTCGACCCGACGCTGCTCGGCGAGCTGCTCGGGCGGGTCGAGCTGCGCGAGCTGCTCGACGGCGAGGTCATCGCGCGCACCGAGGCCGAGCTGCAGCGGCTCGCCCTCGACCGGCGCGCCATCGGCGAGGAGGGCGTGGCCGACCTGCTGCGCATCCTCGGGCCGCTGACGCTCGACGCGCTCGCGCTGCGGCTGCGGGCCTCCCGCGAGGACGACGCCGCGGCGCCCGCCGAGCAGGAGATCGAGCGGATGCTGGACGCCCTGCTGCAGGCCCGTCGCGTCATCGCGGTGCAGCTCGCCGGCCAACCCGTGTGGGCCGCCGTCGAGGACGCGGGGCGCCTGCGCGACGCGCTCGGCGTGCCGCCGCCCCGCGGGGTCAGCGAGGCGTTCCTCGAGCCGGTCGCCGATCCGCTCGGCGATCTCGTCTCGCGGTGGGCGCGCACGCACGGGCCGTTCCCCGCCTCCGCGCTCGCCGCCGATCTGGGCCTCGGCGTCGCCGTCGCGACGCAGGCGCTCGCTCGTCTCGCCGCCGACCGGCGGGTGATCGAGGGCGAGTTCCGCCCCGACGGCGCCGGCGGCGAGTGGTGCGACGCGGAGGTGCTGCGGCGCCTGCGCACCCGCTCGCTCGCGGCGCTGCGCAAGGAGGTCGAGCCGGTGGCGCCCGAGGCGCTCGGGCGCTTCCTGCCCAGTTGGCAGGGCGTGGGCGGCAACCGCCGCGGCGTCGACGGCGTGCTCGAGACCGTCGAGCAGCTGGCCGGTGTCGTGCTGCCCGCCTCGGCCTGGGAGAGCCTCGTGCTGCCCGCGCGGGTGCGGGACTACAGCCCCGCGATGCTCGACGAGCTCACCGCGAGCGGCGAGGTCGTCTGGGCGGGCCACGGCACGCTCGCGGGCTCGGACGGCTGGGTGAGCCTGCAGCCGGGCGAGGTCGCGCACCTCGCGCTGCCGCTGCCCGACCTGGACTTCGCCGCGACCGAGACGCAGCAGCAGCTCCTCGACGCGCTCGGCGGCGGCGGGGCGTACTTCTTCCGAGCGCTCTCGGATCAGATCGGTGCGACCGACGACGAGGCGCTGCTCGGCGAGCTCTGGGGCCTCGCCTGGGCCGGCCGCATCACGAACGACACCCTCGCGCCGCTGCGCGCACGGCTCGGCGGCGGCACGCACCGCGCCAAGGCGCCGGCGCCGCGCGGACGCGGCGTGCGCGGCAAGTACGGACGACCCTCGATGCCGCTGCGCCAGGGCCCGCCGAGCGCCGCCGGCCGCTGGTCGCTGCTGCCCGAGGTCGAGACCGACGCCACCCGCCGGGCCCAGCTGCTCGGCGAGCTGCTGCTCGAGCGGCACGGCGTCGTCACCCGCGGCGCCGTGCAGGCCGAGGGCGTGCTCGGCGGCTTCGCGCTCGCCTACAAGGTGCTCAGCGGTTTCGAGGAGGGCGGCCGCGCTCGACGCGGCTACTTCGTGGAGGGCCTCGGCGCCGCGCAATTCGCGGCCGGAGCCACCGTCGACCGCCTGCGCACCTTCTCGCGCGACCCCGACGCCCGCCCCGCGCTCGATGCGGTGGCGCTCGCGGCGACCGATCCCGCGAACCCCTACGGGGCGGCGCTGGCCTGGCCGGACTTCTCCTCCGCCGAAGGGGCCAAGCATCGCCCCGGGCGCAAGGCGGGCGCGATCGTGGCGCTCGTCGACGGCGAGCTGGCGCTCTACCTCGAGCGCGGCGGCAAGACGCTGCTGACCGCATCGCCGGAACCGGCGGTGCTGGCGGCCGGCGCATCCGCTCTGGTGACGACGCTGCGGGGCGGACGGCTCGGGCGCGTGACCGTGGAGCGGGCGGACGGCGAGTTCGCGATCGGCACGCCGGTGGGCGATGCGCTGGAGGAGGCCGGTTTCGAGCGGATGCCGCGGGGGCTGCGGCTGCACGGGTGACGTGAGCGCGCCGGAGCTCTGATGCTGCGGGGCGGCATCGGGACGCGGATCTCCGTCCCCTTCCGAGCAGGAGGGTTGATGACCCGGATGCGCGGTGCGTTCAGACGGGCAGGAGCGGAGCGGCCTCGCCGACCGGCAGCTCGATGACGATGCCGTCGCCCGGGCGCACCGAGCCGCTCGCGACGACGACGCCCATCACACCGCCCTTGCGCTCGATCGTGCCGTCCGCGCGACGGCCCACGAGCTCGCTCAGGAGCCCGGTGTCGAAGCCCTCGATCTGCTGGCAGGGGTTGCGCAGGCCGGTCACGCGCACGACCGCCGCCTCGCCGATGCGCAGGAGCGCACCGGTCGGCAGGCCGAGCAGGTCGATGCCGCGGGTCGTGATGTTCTCGCCGAGCTGCCCCGGCTCGACCGCATGACCGGACGCGGCGAGCTGGTCGAGCAGCTCCGCATGGATGAGATGCACCTGGCGCAGGTTCGGCTGCGAGGGGTCCCTGGCGACGCGCGATCGGTGCTGCACGGTGGTGCCGGCATGCGCATCGCCCTCGACGCCCCAGCCCTCGAGCAGCTCGATGCTGGCGGTCGTCGGCTTGCTGAACCGGTGCTCGGCGTCGCGGCTCACGGCGACGACCTGCGGTGCTGCGCTCATGCCTCGATCCTTGCGGAGAACGTCGCCCAGCGCCACGGCACCGGTGATCGGATCAGGCGAGCCCGACGGTCTCGACGGTCGATTCGCGCCCCTGCTCCGCGGCCGGGGTCGGGGCGGATGCGGCGACGAGCACGCGGCGCGGATGCGCGGAGCTGCCCGTGATGATGTAGCGGGCGGCGGGTGCCGGCTCCGGTGCCGCGGCGGGCTCGGGTTCCGGCGCCGAGGCGGCCCCGGGCATCGCGTCGGCGTCGGCTCGCGCATCCGGCTCGGGCACCGCGGGGACTGGAGCCGCTGCGGTCGCGGACGCATCCGCCGCGGGCTCCGCCAGCGCCTCGCGCACGATGCGGCGCGGGTCGTACCGACGAGGGTCCATCGACGCCCAGTCCTCCTTCGTGAGCCCGGTCTCCGCCTCGGCCCGCGCCCGCGCCGCGTCGAGGAACGAGCGCAGTCCGCGCACGATCTCGCCGAGCCGCTGCGCGTAGCCGGGCAGGCGCTGGGGGCCGATGATGAGGGCCGCCACGATCGCGACGACCAGCAGCTTGTCGATGCTGAGTCCGAGCATCCGTCAGACCTCCAGGATCTCGTCGAGGCGCCGGGCCGCGCGGCGGTCGTGCAGCCACGCGATGAGCCACGCCACCAGGAACAGTGCGGTCATGGGCAGGGCGATGAAGAACATGGAGAGCAGGTCGGCGGCGGGAGTGACCATCGCGCTGAAGAGCACGATCGCGATCACGACGATGCGCCACGAGCGGGCCAGCGTGGCCGCGGGCAGGATGCCCAGCAGGTTGAGCACGACCACCACGACCGGCAGCACGAAGGCGATGCCGGTGGCCAGCACCACCTTGAGCACGAAGTCGACGTACTCGCTCGCGGAGAGCACCGAGGTGTCCTCGCTGGAGGCGAAGCCCGCGAGCAGGCTCACCATGTGCGGGAAGAGCATGAGCCCCGCCGCGCAGCCGGACGCGAAGAGCGGCACGGCGGCGGCGAGGGCACCGAAGGTGAAGCGTCGCTCGCGACCGGTGAGCCCCGGCGCGAGGAAGCCGAGCAGCTCGGCCAGCCAGACCGGGCTCGAGAGTGCGATGCCGGCGTAGAGCGCGATGCGCAGCCGCAGATCGAAGGCGCCGGTGACGACCTCGTAGTTGAGGCTCGCGTCGCGCGAGGCGGCGAGCTCGACGATCGGGGCGCGCAGCACCTCGAGGATCGGCTCGCTGAGCAGGAAGCCCGCGACCGCGCCGGCCGCGAGCGCCACCGCCGCCCGCACCGAGCGGATGCGCGCCTCGCGCAGGTGCGCACCCAGCGGCATGCGCCGGGGCGCGGCGGCGGTGGCTGCGGCGGTCATGCGACCGAGCGGATGGTGGTCTCGGTGGGGGCGGGCGCGGGGTCGGCGGATCGCGCATCCGCTCGCCCCTGCTTCTCCGGCGAGGTCGCGACCTCCTTCTTGAGGATGCGCACGGACTGCCCGACGCTCTTGGCGAGGGCCGGCAGCTTGGCCGCGCCGAAGATCAGCACGATGACGGCGAGGATGACGAGGGCGTGCCATCCGGTGAGGTTCTGCAGCATGGGGGTTCTCCTTAGGGCCGGCCGGGCGCGGCGCCCGCGCTCGGGGTCGTGGTGGTGTCGACGCGGGCGACGAGCGACGCGAGGTAGCCGGTCGACGTGTCGCCGCTGATGGTCGCCAGCTGCAGCTCGCCGCCGTCCTCGCCGAAGACGTTGTCGTCGTCGAGCGCGGTCTGGGCCATGTTGCGGCTGGAGCCGTCGTAGCCGGAGGTGGCGTACACGGCGTTGCAGGCCTCCTCCGGCAGCGCCATCTGCGAGGTGGCGATGGCGTTGCCGGCGTCGCTCGTGCTCGCGAGGTCGGGGTAGACCTCGAAGTGGATGTGCGGCCAGCGGCCCGAGTAGGCGGCCGGGAAGATGCTCGTGAAGCTGACGGTGCCGTTCGCATCGGCCACCTGCACGCCGCGGAGGTACGAGACGTCCTCGATGCCGGACGAGTACATCGAGTAGCCGCCCTGCGCGTCGCAGTGCCAGGCGTAGACGGCCACGCCCTCGAAGGGCGCATCGCCGTTCGCCATGTCGGTGACGGTGATGCTGAAGGTGAGCGGCACGCCCGTCGCGGTGGCGCCGCCGTCGAGGGACGAGCGGATGTCGCTGCGCACGATGCCCGACTCCTCGAGCACGTCCGGGCCGTTGGAGCCGTCGCCCGGGTAGGGCCCGGCGGTCTCGTCGGGGATCTCGGCGTGCGGCAGGGTGATCGTGGCGGTGCTCGTCGCGCTGCTGCTCGGGGTGGGCGTCGGCGTCGCGGTCGCGGTGGGCGTGGTCGTGGTGGTGCTCGCGCCGTCGGTCGTGCAGGCGGCGAGGGCCACGGCGCCGGCGCCGAGGCCGACGATGCCCAGCACGCCGCGGCGGCTGACGAGGGTGCGCAGGTCGAAGCGCACGCCCTGGTCGACGACCTCGTCGTCGGGGCGGTCGAGGTGGCGGCCCTCGTAGACGGGGCCGTCCGGGGTCTGCTCGGGCTCGGGGTTGGTGCGCATGATGCTCGCCTCCTGGTGTCGGTGAGCCCTCATCCTGCGCGCCGCAGCTATCCCGCGGCTTTCGCGTTCCTATGAGGCGTCGATGAGGTGCGTCGCGGTGCTGACGCCCGGCGAGCGGCGCCGAGGCTGAGCGGAACGCGTCACCCGGGGCCGCTACACTCCGGCGGATGAGCACCCCCACCGTCCTGTTCGTCTGCGTGCACAACGCCGGCCGCTCGCAGATGGCCGCCGGCTTCCTGCGCGAGCTCGGCGGCGGGCGCGTCGAGGTCCGCTCGGCCGGCTCGCTGCCCGCCGAGCAGATCAACCCCGTCGCCGTCGCGGCGATGGCCGAGCTCGGCATCGACATCGCCGGCGAGCAGCCGAAGGTGCTGACGACGGATGCGGTGCGCGAGTCGGACGTGGTCATCACGATGGGCTGCGGCGACGTCTGCCCGATCTTCCCCGGCAAGCGCTACGAGGACTGGCAGCTCGACGACCCCGCCGGTCAGGGCATCGAGTCCGTGCGCCCCATCCGCGACGAGATCAAGGGCCGCATCGAGCGGCTGCTCGCCGAGCTGGTCTGAGGGTCGGCGCGCGCCCTGCGCCGCTCCCCGCTGCCGACTACCCGCTCCGATCCGCCCTTCCGGATCCGCCCCTCCGGACCCGCCCTTCCGGTCTGAAGGAGAACCGGGTCATGGCCGCGCCCGAACAGCGCACACAACCCGAGTTCTCGGGCCGCACGAGGCAAGAGCTCTGCAGATCTCCTTCAGATCGGAAAGCAGGGGCGGAGCGGATGCGGCGATCAGGGAATGCGGCGGGCCAGGTCAGGCGGTAGCCGGCGGGCAGCCGCGGCTCAGGCAGCCGCGAGTGAGGCGACAGCGGCTCGGCCGGCCGCGAGTGAGGCGGCAGCGCCTCAGACGCGCGCGGCCGGCAGGTCGACGACCTGGGCGGCGTAGCTGAAGCCGCCGCCGAAGCCCATGAGCAGCACGGGGCCGCCGTCGGCGAGGGCCGGGGTGCGGCGCAGCTTGTCGAGCGCGATCGGCACCGAGGCCGCCGAGGTGTTGCCCGAGGTGGCCACGTCGTACGAGGTGCGCTCGGCGGGGATGCCGAGGGCGTCGCCGACGGCAGAGATGATGCGGGCGTTCGCCTGGTGCGGCACGAAGCCGGCGAGCTCGTCCGCGGACATCCCGGCGCGCTCGAGGGCGGCGCGGGCGATGCCGGGCAGGTGGGTCATGGTCCAGCGCAGCACGGAGGCGCCCTGCATGATGAAGCGCTCGTCCGGGCGCTCGATGCGGATCGCATCCGCCAGGTCCGGCTCGGTGCCGTGCACGGTCGGGTAGACCCCGCGCTCCGTCGAGGCCTCGAGCACGGCCGCGCCGGCGCCGTCGGCCATGAGGATCGCGGTCGAGCGGTCGGTCCAGTCCATGAAGTCGCTCATCCGCTCGGCGCCGATCACGATCGCGCGGGTCGCATCGCCCGAGCGGATGGCCTGGTCGGCGTTCGCGAGCGCGGTCGTGAAGCCGGCACAGGCGGCCGAGAGGTCGTAGCTGAGGGCCGAGCGGATGCCGAGCCGACCGGCCACGCGGGCGGCGGTCGACGGCGAGCGCTCGCCGGTCATGGTCGCGACGATGAGCAGGTCGACGCCGGCGGCGTCGAGCCCGGCGTCGTCGAGCGCGCGCTGGGCGGCGTCGGCGGCGAGGTCGACCAGCGACTCCTCGCGGGCGATGCGGCGCTCGCGGATGCCCGTGCGCGTCGTGATCCACTCGTCGGAGGTCTCGAGCGTGCGGGTGAGGTCGTCGTTCGTGACGACGTGGGCGGGCTGCGCCGATCCGGTTCCCCGGATGCGGCTGTACCGCTGGGCGGGGAGCTCTGGCATCGGTACAACTCTACGAGCGGTAGAAGGCCCCGGAGCGCGGATTGGGTGCGCGCTCAGCGAACCCCGAGCGGATGTCGTCCGCTGGTCGTACGCTCGGTCGTCGACGGGAGGGAGGCCGACATGCCCGAGGGCGATACCGTCTGGCGCACCGCGCACCACCTGCACCAGGCGCTGGCGGGCGCCGAGCTCACCGTCACCGACTTCCGGGTGCCGAAGTTCGCCACGGTCAGCCTCGTCGGCGAGACCGTCGAGGAGGTCGTGGCGCGCGGCAAGCACATCGTGCTCCGCACCGCGGCGCACGTCGTGCACTCCCACCTCAAGATGGAGGGCGCCTGGCACCTCTACCGGCCCGGCACGAAGTGGATCCGCCCCGACTACCAGGCGCGCGCGGTGCTCGAGACGAGCGGATGGCAGGCGGTCGGCTTCGATCTCGGCACCCTGCAGGTGCTCCCCCGCGACCGCGAGCACGAGGCCGTCGGTCACCTCGGACCCGATCTGCTCGGCCCCGACTGGGACGCCGAGGAGGCCGTGCGCCGGCTCGCCGCGCAGCCGGAGGCCGAGGTGATCACCGCGCTCATCGAGCAGCGCAACCTCGCCGGGCTCGGCAACGAGTACGTCAACGAGCTCTGCTTCCTGCGCGGCTACCACCCGCAGCGCCGCGTGGCCGACTGCGATCTGCCCGCCACGGTGGCGCTCGCGCACCGGCTGATCCATGCGAACCGCGACCGCGTGGAGCGCACGACCACCGGCGACACCCGGCAGGGGCGCCGCAAGTGGGTCTACGGGCGCGAGGGCAGGCCGTGCCTGCGCTGCGGCACGCGCATCCGCTTCATGAAGATCGGCCGCAACGAGCTGGAGCTGCGCAACACCTTCTGGTGCCCGCGCTGCCAGCCCGCCGCGGCCGGTTGAGCGGGTGCCCGCTCAGTCCTCGGTCACTCGGATCAGCACCTTGCCGGTGGCGCCGGCCTCGACGGCCGCGTGCGCATCCGCCGTGCGCTCGAGCGGGAACCAGGTGATCGGCAGGCCGGCCTCCTCGCCGACCGGCAGGGCGCCGTCGCGCAGCGCTTCCGTGATGTCCTCCGCGGCCGCCGCGATCGCGGCGTCGCCGACCGTGTAGAGCAGCAGGCCCTGCCAGCGGATGTTCTTCGCGAACGACCCGACGATCGGGATCGAGAAGGCCTCGCCGCCGTCGTTCGCGTAGTAGCCGACCGAGGCGTGATTCGCCGCGATCCGCACGTCGAGCTCCGCGTTGGCGGCCGGCGATACCTCGACGATGTGGTCGACGCCGCCCGGGGCGATCTCGAGGATGCGGGCCGCCGCGTCCTCCTCGCGGTAGTTCACGGTGTGATGGGCACCCGCTGCGGTGGCCAGCGCCGCCTTCTCGGCAGAGCTGATCGTGGTGATGACGGTCGCGCCGGCCCAGGCCGCGAGCTGGATGGCCGCGTGGCCGACGGCGCCCGCGCCGCCCTGCACGAGCACGGTGCGGCCGGCGAGCGCGCCGGGCGCGAGCCGCGCAGGGCCGTCGGCGTGCACGGTCAGCGCTCGGTGGGCGGTCATGGCGGGCACGCCGAGGCTGGCGCCGACGGTCGTGTCGACACCCTCGGGCAGGCGCGC
The DNA here is from genome assembly GCA_029959365.1 of Microbacteriaceae bacterium PS02343. Classification (GTDB taxonomy): domain Bacteria; phylum Actinomycetota; class Actinomycetes; order Actinomycetales; family Microbacteriaceae; genus Arenivirga. The sequence continues at coordinate 12,747 of JASCOA010000067.1, forward strand.
GACGCGCGATGCGGGCAGCACGGTCGACTCCTGCGCGGTGCCGGTCGGCCGCTGGTGCTGGGCCAGGAAGAGCCATACCGGGTCGCCGACCGCGAGGTGCTCGACGCCCTCGCCGAGCGCCTCGATCACGCCGGCGCCGTCCTGGTTCGGCACGACCTCGTCGAAGGCGAGGGGCTGACCGCTGCCGGCCCGCGACTTCCAGTCGGTCGGGTTCACCCCGGAGACGGTGACGCGTACGCGCACCTCGCCGGGGCCGGGCTCGGCGGCTTCGCGCTCCACGAGGGAGAGGACGTCGGGGGAACCGGTGGACGTGTAGACGATGGCTCGCATACGGGAGGGAACCGGGCGCGGCCCGGGCGCATTCCGAGCGCTCAGGCCTCCGCCAGCTTGCGCAGCTGCTCCGGTCCGAGCGGCACCGACGGCCCCATGGGGTTCACGACGACACCGGCCTGGCCGTCCTGCAAGGCGACGCGGGCCACGTTCGCGGCGCCGGTGGCGCGCGGCACGGCGTCGGGTGCCCAGGCGACGACCTCGGCGGGCGAGGTGAAGAGCAGGCCGTAGACGCCGCCGTCCGGACCGCTCGCCGCGGGCACGCTGATACCGGTGACCTGGCCGGCCGCGTCGCGCTGCTCGAGCGTGGGGATGAAGACCATCGGTGCAGCGCCCAGCAGGCCGAGGAAGTCGTCCATCGACAGCTCCTGCGCGACGAGCGCGTCGAGGATCGCCTCGTTCGCCGCGGGGTCGTCGGTGAGCCCGGCGCGGATCTCGGCCGAGTACAGGATCGCGGGCGCCGCGGTGCCGGCGTCGATCGCGATGCCGTCGTAGTCGTCCATCGCCTGGCGCAGCACCGCGGTGGCGGGCTGCACGAGCGAGCGGATCTCGGCGGTGCCGCGGAAGCCCGCGATCCGCTCGTTGCTCGTGAAGGCCAGCAGCAGCCGCTTGCCGTGCGCGTCGACCTGCGACGCGAGCGCCAGGGTGTCGCCCTGCTGGAAGGGCGCAGCGGGGTCGGCGATCGTCGAGTCGGTGGAGTCGAGCAGCAGCTCGCCGCGCGCGCAGAGCCGCAGCACCCCGAAAGCGGTGCGGGCGTCGCGCTGCTCCGCGAAGGCCTCGAGCGCGGTCTGCACGTCCTCGCGGACGACGAGCTGGGTTCCGGGTGCGGCGTCGTTCATCCGCCCCAGGCTACCGACCGCTACTTGACGAGCGGGAAGAGGATCGTCTCGCGGATGCCCAGGCCGGTGATCGCCATGAGCAGGCGGTCGATGCCCATGCCCATGCCGCCGGTGGGCGGCATCGCGTGCTCGAGCGCCGCCAGGAACTCCTCGTCGAGGCTCATCGCCTCGTCGTCGCCCCGCGCCGCGAGCTTCGCCTGCTCGACGAAGCGCGCGCGCTGGATGACCGGGTCGACGAGCTCGGAGTAGCCGGTGGCCAGCTCGAAGCCGCGGATGTAGAGATCCCACTTCTCGACGACGCCGGCCTTCGTGCGGTGGTCGCGCACGAGGGGCGACGTGTCGACGGGGAAGTCCATGACGAAGGTGGGGCGCACCAGGTCGCCCTTCACGAAGTGCTCCCAGAGCTCCTCGACGTACTTGCCGTGGCTGGGCACCTTGACGGTCACGTCGTTGGCGGCGGCGAGCGCCTCGAGCTCGGCGAGCGGGGTCTCCGGGGTGATCGAGACGCCGGCGGCCGCGCTGAGCGACTCGTACATGTCGATGCGGTCCCAGTCGCCGCCGAGGTCGAACTCGGTGCCGTCGGCCCAGGTGACGACGTGGGTTCCGGCGACGGCGAGCGCGGCGTTCTGGATGAGCTGCTGGGTGAGGTCGGCGATGCCGTGGTAGTCGCTGTAGGCCTGGTACGCCTCGAGCATCGCGAACTCGGGCGAGTGCGTGGAGTCGGCGCCCTCGTTGCGGAAGTTGCGGTTGATCTCGAAGACCCGCTCGAGCCCGCCGACCACGGCGCGCTTGAGGAACAGCTCGGGCGCGATGCGCAGGAACAGCTCGGTGTCGAAGGCGTTCGAGTGCGTCACGAAGGGGCGCGCGGCGGCGCCGCCGTGCACGGTCTGCAGCATCGGCGTCTCGACCTCGAGGAAGTCGTGGCTCGCGAAGGTCGCGCGCAGCGAGGCGTTCACGCGCGCGCGGGCGATGGCCGTGTCGCGGGCCTGCTCGCGGGCGATGAGGTCGAGGTAGCGCTGGCGAACACGCGTCTCCTCGCTGAGCTCGCCGTGCAGGTTCGGCAGCGGCAGCACGGCCTTGGCGGCGATGGTCCAGTCGGAGGCCATGACGCTCAGCTCGCCGCGACGCGAGGAGATGACCTCGCCCGAGACGAAGAGGTGGTCGCCGAGGTCGACGAGCTCCTTCCAGCGCTGCAGGCTCTCCTCGCCGACGTTCGCCAGCGACACCATGGCCTGGATGCGCGCGCCGTCGCCCGACTGGATCGCCGCGAAGCAGAGCTTGCCGGTGTTGCGCAGGTGCACGATGCGGCCGGCGACGCCGACCTGCACGCCGCTCGCCTCATCCGGCTGCAGTGCGCCGAAGCGCTCGCGCACCTCGCCGACCCGGTGCGTGATCGGCAGGGTCACGGGGTAGGCCTCGCCGCCGTCGGCGATGAGCCGCTCGCGCTTGGCGAGGCGCACGGCCTTCTGCTCGCTGACCTCCTCGGAGCTCAGCTCGGCGGGGGCGGCGTTCACGGGGGCGTCGTTCATGGTGACCTTCTGCTGCGGGGGATGCCGACGAGTCTACCGAGCAGCGGATGCGCGCCGTCGGGGCCCCGCCCCACCCGGGCGGGGAGGAGCCGCAGTCACCTGCACCCCCTTTCGAGGGGTGCCGTTCACCGGGCGGTCCCGCGCCGGTCACCGCCCCCTGCTCGAATGCGGGAGCCCCCTCGGGCAGCCCTCCACCTCCGAACGAATGGAATCCCGTTGCGTCCCCCTCGCATCCGACCGCTCGCCGGCGCCGCGCTCGCGGCCACGATCGCGGGCTGCGCGATCCTGCCGATCGCCGCGCCCGCATCCGCTCAGCCGCAGCAGCCTGCCGAGGCGGTCTCGGCCGCCGACACCGGCAGCCGCTTCACCCTCGCCGTGCTGCCCGACACGCAGTTCTACTCGCGCTACGCCTACGACCAGTTCGAGCCCCGCTACGGCTCGAACCCGTTCCAGGTGCAGACCGAGTGGCTCGCGGGCCACAGCGACGAGCTCAACATCCCCTTCGTCGCGCACCTGGGCGACGTCGTCGATCGCGTCGGCGTCGCGAGCGAGTGGCGGGCCGCCGACGCGGCCATGGGCGTGCTCGACGACGCGCAGCTGCCGTACTCGATCCTGCCCGGCAACCACGACGTGCTGAACTCGAACGACCAGGTCGTCGACACCGACTACGACCTCGCGAACGAGCCCTATCTGCAGACCTTCACGAAGGAGCGCATCGAGGGTCAGCCCACCGAGGGCGGCACGGATGCGACGGGTCTCAACCAGTTCCAGGTCTTCGAGGCGGAGGGCCAGGAGTACCTGATGCTCGCGCTCACCTGGCGCGCCTCCGACGCGACGATCGCCTGGGCGCAGGGCGTCATCGACGCGCACGCCGGGTTGCCGACCATCCTGACCACCCACTCGCTGCTGGCCATCGAGTCGGATCAGACGACACCGTTGCGCACGCCCTACGGCGAGCAGCTCTGGGAGTCGCTGATCCGCGGCAACGACCAGATCTTCCTGACCCTCAACGGGCACTCGCACGGCGCCACCCGCGAGGTGCGGCTGAACGACGCCGGGCACGAGGTCACCCAGGTGCTCATGGACTACCAGATGGCCTACGACGGCGGCAACGGCTACCTCGGCCTGCTCGAGTTCGACCTCGACGCTGATCGCATCGACGTGCAGACCGCCTCGCCGTGGGTCGTGCGCAAGGAGGCCGAGCAGCTGACGACCTACGACCAGCCGTTCCTCGAGGGCCAGCACCAGCAGTTCTCCATCCCGCTCGACTTCGACGAGCGCTTCCCGGGCTTCACTCGGGTGGAGGGCACGCAGCCCGACCTCGGCCAGGCGGCCCGGGACATCCTGCTCGACGGTTTCACCGGTCTCGACCCGATCACGACGGCGCAGCCCGGATCGACCGAGGACTACATCCGCACGCCCGGCACGCTGGCGCACTGGCGCCCCGGCGCCGCGGGCGACCTCGCCGAGGGCGGCGTCGTGCCCGATGTCGCGGGCGGCAGCGACCTCGTGCGCGCCGGCAGCGGCGACCCGGTCACGGTGACGGCGGACGCGCACGCGTTCTCCGCGGCCGGCGCGGCCACCTGCTTCACGGGCGGCGACGGCGGCGGCTACCTCACCACGGCGGCCGACGCGGCGATCAACGACGCCGACCTCTCCGACGGCTACACGCTCGAGAGCTTCGTGCAGCTCGACGCGGGCTGGGACGCGAGCGCCGACGGCTGGAGCAAGTTCCTGGTGCGCTCCGGCAACCGCACCGGCTTCCCGGAGTTCCCGCTCGGCGAGTGGGACAACACAGCGTCCCCCACCGCGCTCGGCGTCTCGAACCTGCGCGAGTTCCAGTACTCGACCCTCGTCGACGACGTCGCCCGCGGCGACCAGACGGCGTGGTCGGGCGAGATCATGGCGGGCACCTGGCTGCACGTCGCGATCGTCAACGACGCCGAGGCCGGCACCATCACGATGTTCGTCGACGGCGCCCCGGTACTGCGCAACGTGGCCGCCTCGGACGGCATCGCGGGCATGGCTGAGCAGGGCCTGCCCTGGGTGATCGGCACCGACTGGGTGGACGACACGGCGAAGAACGGCTGGAACGGCTGCGTCGGCGAGACCCGCGTGATCGACCGCGCGACCACGCCGGACGAGTGGCTCACCGCTCGTCCCGCCGTCGACGGCGTGCAGCTCGCCACCGAGCGCCTCACCGTCGGCGACGACGCGGTGCTCACCGGCACCGGCACGCCCGGCGCGACCGTGACGCTCGGCGGCGACCTCGCCGGCTCGGCCGTCGTGGATGAGGACGGCGCCTGGTCGCTCGAGGCCGCGACGGCCGCCACCGCGAGCCCTGCCGGCTTCATCGCGCGCGCCGCGGCGACGGCCGAGCCCGCTCTGCGCGCCGGCACCTACGCGGTCACGCTGACGCAGGCCTTCGGCACCCGTGCGGGCGCGCCGGTGGACGCCACCGTCACGGTCGTGGCGGCGGACGTCACGGACCCGGGCACGGCTCCCGGTCAGGGCGGGGTCGGCGAGAGCGACGGTGGCAGCGGCGGAACGGCCCCGGGCCAGGGCGGCACGGCCGCCGACGGCACCGGCGTCGACCGCCTCGAGGAGACGGGCGCCGCCGGCGTGCCGGTGCTCGTGGCGCTCGGGGCGCTGCTCCTGGCCGCGGGTGGCGTCCTGCTGACCGCGCACCGACGCAGCCGAAAGGCCTGACGATGACGGCGGGGGGGGGGGGGGGGGGGGGGCGGGGCCCCCGCCGCCGGGGGGGGGGGCGGGCCCCGCCGGGGCGGGGGGCGCGGTGGTT
>JASCOA010000068.1 GCA_029959365.1 Microbacteriaceae bacterium PS02343
GGTGCGCATCGCGCACCGGCCCTCCGTCGTTCCGACAGGCGTAGGGTCGATGCACGTGGCAGTGCATCAGGACGACCCGGCCTTCGACGGCGACATGAACTTCCGCACCCGCAGGTGGGTGCGTCCCGAGGATCTCAACGCGAACGGCACGCTCTTCGGCGGCAGCCTGCTGCGCTGGATCGACGAGGAGGCTGCGATCTACGCGATCGTGCAGCTCGGCAACCACCGGGTCGTCACGAAGCTGATCTCCGAGATCAACTTCGTCAGCTCCGCGCGCCAGGGCGACCTCATCGAGATGGGCCTGCGCGCCACCGCCTTCGGCCGCACCTCGATCACGATGCGCGCCGAGGTGCGCAACATGATCAGCCGCAAGAGCATCCTCACGATCGAGAAGCTCGTCTTCGTGAGCCTCGACGAGCGCGGCGCGCCGGTGCCCCACGGCTTCACCGAGATCACCTACCAGCGCGACCGCATCCCGACCGAGCGGGAGTTCCGCCAGGGCTGAGCTCAGCGCACCGCGAGCAGGATCTTGCCCGCGTGCTCGCCGGACTCCATCCGGCGGTGGGCGGTCGCTGCGAAGTCGAGCGGATACGCGCTGTCGAGGAAGACGCGCACGTCGCCCCGCTCCACGAGCGGCCAGGCGTGCTCCCGCACCGCGGCGACGATCGCCCGGCGCTCCTCGAGCGGGCGCGCCCGCAGCGTCGTGCCGTGGATGCGGGCGCGCTTACTCATGAGCGCGCCGGCGTCGATGGTCGCGTCGCGCCCGCGCTGGGTCGCGATGAGCATCACACGACCGCCGACCGCGAGCGCCTCGACGTCGCGGGCGAGGTAGTCGCCGCCGACCATATCGAGCACCACGTCGACGCCCCGACCGTCGGTCGCCTGGCGCACCACCGCGACGAAGTCCTCCTCGCGGTAGTCGATGCCGCGCGCGGCGCCGAGCTCTTCGCAGAGCGCCACCTTGTCGGCGGTGCCGGCGGTCGCGTAGACGGTGGCGCCCAGCGCCACGGCGATCTGGATCGCGATCGTGCCGACCCCGCTCGCGCCGCCGTGCACGAGCAGCGTGTCGCCTGCGCCGAGACCCGCCTCCATCACCAGGTTCGACCACACGGTCGCGACGGCCTCCGGCAGCCCGGCCGCGAGTGCCAGGTCGGTGCCCTTGGGCGCCGGCAGTACGAGTCCCTCGTCGACGGTGACCCGGTCCGCGTATCCGCCGCCGCTCAGCAGCGCCACGACGTAATCGCCCCGCTGCCACGACGTGACGGATGCGCCGATCGCCACGACCGTGCCCGACACCTCGAGCCCCGGCCAGGCCGGGGCGCCTGCGGGCGGGGGATAGGCGCCCTCGCGCTGGGCGACGTCCGCCCGGTTCACGCCCGCTGCCGCGACGTCGATGACGACCTCGTGCAGTCCGGGCTCCGGCTCCTCGACCTCGGTGACGGTGAGGACATCGGGACCGCCGGGCCGGCTGATGGTGATGGCGCGCATCCGCTCAGTCTGCCGTGCGCGGATGCGCGTCCGTCGAGATCGCGCCGAGTCGCCCGGTTCTCCAGGTCCGCCGCTCGACACGCCGACAGCAGTGGGCAACTCGGCGAACGTGCGACCCGCGCACGACGGAGGGCCGGCGCCACCGACGCCGGCCCTTCAGCTGGGGATGACTAAGCGCGCCCGCGCAGCACCGCCTGCTTGACCTCGGCGATGGCCTTGGTCACCTGGATGCCACGGGGGCACGCCTCGGTGCAGTTGAAGGTCGTACGGCAGCGCCAGACGCCCTCCTGGTCGTTGAGGATGTCGAGGCGTACCTCGGCCTGGTCGTCGCGCGAGTCGAAGATGAAGCGGTGCGCGTTGACGATCGCCGCCGGGCCGAAGTACTGGCCGTCGGTCCAGAAGACCGGGCACGACGAGGTGCACGCGGCGCAGAGGATGCACTTGGTGGTGTCGTCGAAGCGCGCGCGCTCCGCGACGGACTGCACGCGCTCCTTGCCCTTCTCGGCGGGCTTGGACGCCATGAGGAACGGCTGCACCTCGCGGAAGCTCTCGAAGAAAGGCTCCATGTCGACGATGAGGTCCTTCTCGAGCGGCAGGCCCTTGATCGCCTCGACGTAGATCGGCTGCGAGATGTCGAGATCCTTGATCAGGGTCTTGCACGCGAGCCGGTTGCGGCCGTTGATGCGCATCGCGTCCGAGCCGCAGATGCCGTGCGCGCAGGAGCGGCGGAACGCGAGCGTGCCGTCCTGCTCCCACTTGATCTGGTGCAGCGCGTCGAGCACGCGGTCGGTCGGGAACATCTGGACGTCGAAGTCCTGCCAGACCGGCTCCTCCATCGTCTCGGGATCGAAACGGCGGATGATCACGGTGACGGTGAAGGGCTTGAGGGCCTCCTCGACATCGTTGCCGGCGGCCGGTGCCTCCTGGGTGAGGGACATCAGTACTTCCTCTCCATGGGCTGGTAGTTGGTGATCACGACGGGCTTCCAATCGAGGCGGATGTGGTCCGCCGCCGTCGACGAGTGCGGGTCGCCCGTGAGGTAGGCCATCGTGTGCTGCAGGTAGTTCTCGTCGTCGCGCTTCGGGTAGTCGTCGCGCATGTGCCCGCCGCGGCTCTCCTTGCGGTTCTTGGCGCTGAAGACGAGCACCTCGGCGAGGTCGAGCAGGAAGCCGAGCTCCACGGCCTCGAGCAGGTCGGTGTTGAAGCGGCGTCCCTTGTCGTGCACGGCGACGTTGCGGTAGCGGTCGCGCAGCTCGTGGATGATGCCGGTGACCTCCTCGAGGCTCTCCTCGGTGCGGAACACCTGCGCGCAGCGGTCCATCGACTCCTGCAGCTCCTTGCGGATCTGCGCGACGCGCTCGGTGCCGGTGGACGAGCGGATGCCCTCCAGCAGACCGCGCACCTCCGCGGCCGGGTCCTCGGGCAGCGGCACGAAGTCCGCGGTCTTGACGTACTCGGCGGCGTTGTTGCCGCTGCGCTTGCCGAAGACGTTGATGTCGAGCAACGAGTTGGTGCCGAGGCGGTTGGAGCCGTGCACGCTCACGCAGGCGCACTCGCCGGCAGCGTAGAGGCCGGGCACGACCGTGGTGTTGTCGGCCAGCACCTCGGCCTTGACGTTGGTGGGGATGCCGCCCATCGCGTAGTGCGCGGTCGGGAACACCGGCACCGGCTCGACGACCGGGTCGACGCCGAGGTAGGTGCGGGCGAACTCGGTGATGTCGGGCAGCTTGGTCTCGAGCACCTCGGCGCCGAGATGCGTGCAGTCGAGGTAGACGTAGTCCTTGTTCGGGCCGGCGCCGCGGCCGTCGAGCACCTCCTGCACCATGCAGCGGGCCACGATGTCGCGCGGCGCGAGATCCTTGATGGTGGGCGCGTAGCGCTCCATGAAGCGCTCGCCGCTCGCATTGCGCAGGATCGCCCCCTCGCCGCGGGCGCCCTCGGTGAGCAGGATGCCCAGGCCGGCGAGGCCGGTCGGGTGGAACTGGAAGAACTCCATGTCCTCGAGCGGCAGCTTCTTGCGCCAGATGATGCCGACGCCGTCGCCCGTCAGCGTGTGCGCGTTCGAGGTGGTCTTGTAGATCTTGCCGAAGCCGCCGGTGGCGAAGATCGTGGCCTTCGAGTGGAAGACGTGGATCTCACCGGTGCGCAGCTCGTAGGCGACCACGCCCGACTGCTGCTTGACGCCGTCGACCTCGCTCATGATGAGGTCGAGCACGTAGAACTCGTTGAAGAACTCGATGCCGTGCTTGACGCAGTTCTGGTAGAGCGTCTGCAGGATCATGTGACCCGTGCGGTCCGCCGCGTAGCAGGCCCGTCGAACCGGCGTCTTGCCGTGGTCGGCGGTGTGCCCGCCGAAGCGGCGCTGGTCGATCTTGCCGTCGGGCGTGCGGTTGAACGGCAGCCCCATGTTCTCGAGGTCGATGACCGCGTCGATGGCCTCCTTCGCGAGGATCTCCGCCGCATCCTGGTCGACGAGGTAGTCGCCGCCCTTGACCGTGTCGAAGGTGTGCCACTCCCAGCTGTCCTCCTCGACGTTCGCGAGGGCGGCGGCCATGCCTCCCTGCGCGGCGCCCGTGTGCGAGCGCGTCGGGTACAGCTTCGAGATCACGGCGGTCCGCGCCTTCGGGCCGGCCTCGATGGCCGCCCGCATCCCGGCGCCTCCGGCGCCCACGATGACGATGTCGTACTGGTGGTAGTGCACGCCGTCGATGACGGTGGACTCGATCGGGGCAGTCGTAGTCACGCCCATCCTTTGTTCAATAGATCAGTCTTGTTCGGGGTTTCAGGCGTTGCAGATCGACAGGACGAGGTCGGGGAACTCGTCGGCGCCGAGGCAAGGGTCGAAGGTGAAGACGACGAGGGTGCCGAGCGCGATCAGCGCGGCGGTCGACCCGACGAGGGCGACCTTCAGCGCGGTGCGCACCTTCGGGCGGCTCACGTAGTCGTTCACGAGGGTGCGCATGCCGTTGGCGCCGTGGATGAGCGCGAGCCAGAGCATGGCCACGTCCCACCACTGCCAGAACGGGTTCGCGAGCTTGCCGGCGACGAAGCCGAAGTTGATCTGGCTGATGCCCTCGCCGACCATCAGGTTGACGAAGAGGTGGCCGAAGATCAGCACGACCAGCAGCACGCCGCTGGCGCGCATGTAGATCCAGCCCCACTTCTCCCAGTTGGTGCGTCGTCCGCCTCGGCCGCCGCCGGAGCGCGGTGCGGGGATTGCAGTCATCGCGGTGCCCCTTCTAGTGGCTGAAGACGTTGATCAGGTGGCGCGGCGTGAAGCCGATCATGAGCACGACCCAGAGGCCGATCACGATCCAGAACAGCAGCCGGTGGTGCTGCGTGGCCCATCCCCAGAAGTCGATGAGGATGATGCGCAGCCCGTTGAGCGCGTGGAAGCCGATCGCTCCGACGAGGGCGACCTCGCCGAGGCCCATGATCTCGGTCTGGTAGGCGCCGATGACGGCGTTGTAGGCCTCGGGGGAGACGCGGATGAGCGCCGTGTCGAGCACGTGCACGAGCAGGAAGAAGTAGATGGCCGTGCCCGTGATGCGGTGCAGCACCCAGGACCACATGCCCTCGGTGCCCCGGTAGAGCGTGCCTGCGGGCGCTCGGAGCCCGCGCTTCGGGGTCTCGATGGGCGGGGCCTTCACGGCTCCACCTGACTCCACTGTCACGAGCGACCTCCTTGCGGATGCGTGCCGCGCTCTCGCGGCACTGCGCTGATGCCCCGGCAGGGGCTGCCTCAGCCTAACCCGGCAGGCGTCGGCTCCCCCCTACGCCCCCCCTTAGGCGGATCCGGCCGCGAGCGGGTTGGCGCGCGGCGCGGCACGCGCTGGCCGCGCCATGGGCGAGCCCGGGCTGAGCGCGCGCGACCGCATCGCGGTCTCGTAGTGGGCGATGAGCTCCTCGCCGATGGCCTGCCACGACCGGCCGAGTACGGCTCGGCGGCCGGCCTCGCCCATCCGAGCGCGCAGCTCGGGCTGCCGGGCGAGCACCTGCACGGCGTCGCGCAGCTGGCCGAGGTCGCCCGGCTCGAAGAGGAAGCCGTCGACGGCCGGATGCACGAGGTCGATGGGCCCGCCGGCCCGCGGTGCGACCACCGGCAGTCCGGCGGCGTGCGCCTCCTGGATGGTCTGCCCGAAGGTCTCCTCGTCGCCGGTGTGCACGAAGACGTCCATCGCGCCGTAGGCGGCGGCGAGCTCCTCGCCGCGGAGCATGCCGAGATAGCTGACCGGCAGCCCGCGCAGCGCGTGCTGCACCGACGGCATAGCCGGGCCGTCGCCGACGATGGCGATGCGGATGCCCTTGACCCCGCGCAGCTTCGCCAGCCGCTCGAGCTGCTTCTCGGGCGCCACGCGTCCGACGTAGCCGACCACCAGCTCGCCGTCCGGCGCGAGCCGTGCGCGCAGCGCCCGCGCCGCATCCGTCTCCCGCCCGCGCGGGTGGTAGCGGTCGAGGTCGACGCCGCGCCCCCAGCGGGCGAGCCGCTGGATGCCGGCGCGCTCGAGATCGGCCTGCGAGGCGCTCGACGGCACGAGCGTGAGCTCGGCGCCCTCGTGCACCCAGCGCACGATGCGCCAGGCGAGCTTGACGGCGGCCTTCATGCCGTTCCTGCGGGCGTAGCCCGGCACATCCGTCTGGAACACGGCGACGCTCGGCACGCCGAGCCGGTTCGCGGCCCAGATGCCGTGCGCGCCGAGCAGGAAGGGGGAGGCGGCGTGCAGCACGTCGGGCTGGAAGTCGCTCAGGATGCGCTGCACGAGCGGGCTGGGCAGCCCGACCGGGAACTGGCGGTAGGCCAGCGCCGGCACCTCGTGCACGGGGAAGCCCGCGTACTCGGTCGGCGCGCCCGCCGCGGGGGCGATCACGATGGCCTCATCGCCGCGCTCGCGCAGGTGCTCGAGCACCTTGCACACGCTGCCGGTGACGCCGTTGACGGTGGGGAGGAAGCTCTCGCTGATGACTGCGACGCGCATGATCCTGATCTCCGATCCGGGCCTGTCCTCGCAGGTTAGGCAGCGGGTCGGATGCGGCGGGCGTCGCGCCGATGAGGGGCGGATGAAGAGGCGGTGAACACGGCGGAAGGCCGCCTGACTAGAGTGGCGCGCATGGTGAACCCGGACCCGATCTCGCGCTTCTACAGCATCATCCCGGCCGGCGGCATCGGATCGCGGCTCTGGCCGCTCTCGCGCGCCGACGCGCCGAAGTTCCTGCACGACCTCACGGGCTCCGGCAGCACGCTGCTGCGCTCCACCTGGGACCGCCTCGCGCCGATCAGCGGGGAGCAGCGCATCATGGTCGTCACGGGACGCTCGCACCGTGCTGCGGTCGAGAAGCAGCTGCCCGAGCTCGAGGATCACAACATCGTGCTCGAGATCGAGCCCAAGGACTCCACGGCCGCGATCGGCCTCGCGGCCGCCGTGCTGCGCCGCCGTCAGCCCGACGTGATCATCGGCTCGTTCGCCGCCGACCACGTCATCAACGACGCCCGCGGATTCCGGCGCACCGTCGCCGAGGCGGTCGTCGCTGCGGACGCCGGCTACATCGCCACCATCGGCATCACGCCGACCGAGCCCGCGATCGGCTTCGGTTACATCCATACCGGTGACGCGCTGCCCGTCGACGGCGCACCCAACGTGCGCGCCGTGCGCAGCTTCGTCGAGAAGCCCGACTTCGAGACGGCCGAGGGCTACGTCGCGAGCGGCGACTACCTCTGGAACGCCGGCATGTTCATCGCCCGGGCGGATGTGCTGCTCGAGGAGCTCGGTCGCAGCCGGCCGAAGATGCTGGCCGGCATCGAGGAGCTCGCCGAGGCCTGGGACGACCCGGCGACCCGCGGGCCCGCCGTCGACCGCATCTGGCCGGGGCTCGAGAAGATCGCCATCGACTACACGGTCGCCGAGCCGGCGGCCGCGGCCGGGCGCCTGGCCGTCATCCCCGGCGACTTCGACTGGGACGACGTCGGCGACTTCGCCGCGATCGCCAAGCTGCACAACGGCGGCCGCGCCGGGGGCCTCGCCATCCTCGGCGAGAACGCCCGCGTGCTGGCGGACGCGTCCAGCGGCGTCGTCGTCTCGGGCAGCGACCGGGTCATCTCGCTCATCGGCGTGCAGGACATCGTCGTGGTGGACACACCCGATGCGCTCCTGGTGACCACCAGCCAGAACGCCCAGCGGGTCAAGGGCGTCGTCGACGCGCTCAAGCTGTCGGGGCGGAACGACGTCCTGTAGGCACCTGTTCGGGGCACGCGACGAGTGTCGTATTACGGGCGCGTTTCGCGCCGGTCGCGACTTCGTAACGGTCTCGCACCGACTGCCGTCGGCGTCGTTACGCCGTGTTGCGCCGCGGGTAATGTGACCTCGATCGTGCGGGGGAACATCGCGCCCGGCACCTGCTCCAGGAGGAATCCACGTGAACATCACCACCCGCAAGCGCGCGCTCGCGCTCGCCGCGTTCGGCGCTGCGTCGGCGCTCGTGCTCGCCGGCTGCGCCGAGGCGCCCGAGGAGACGACCGGCAGCGGCGACGGCGCCGACAACAGCGACTTCGTCGCCTGCATGGTCTCCGACTTCGGCGGCTTCGAGGACGGCTCGTTCAACGAGTCCGCCTACGCCGGCCTGCTGCAGGCCGAGGACGAGCTGGGCGTGACCATCCGCGAGACCGAGTCGACCAGCGAGGACGAGTACGTGCCGAACGTCAACGCCCTCGTCGGCGAGGACTGCGGCATCATCATCGGCGTCGGCTTCGCGCTGGCGAACGCCGTGCGCGACTCCGCCCGTGAGAACGAGGACGTCAATTACGCGATCATCGACTCCGCGCTCAGCGAGGACGACTTCACCCCCCTCGCGCTCGACAACGTCAAGCCCGTCCTCTACGACACGGCGCAGGCCGCCTTCCTCGCGGGTTACCTCGCGGCGGGCGTCTCGGAGACCGGCGTCGTCGGCACCTTCGGCGGCAACCCGTTCCCGTCGGTCACCATCTTCATGGAGGGCTACGCCCAGGGCGTCGAGGCCTACAACGAGGCCAAGGGCACCGACGTGCAGGTGCTCGGCACCGACAGCTTCGTCGGCAACTTCGAGGACATCGCGGCGGGCCAGACCCTCTCCGAGCAGCTCATCGCGCAGGGCGCCGACGTGATCATGCCGGTCGCCGGCCCGGTCGGCCAGGGCACCGGCATCGCCGCGCTCGCCTCCGACGACGTCCGTGTCATCGGCGTCGACACCGACTGGTACGCCAACCCGACTCACGACGAGTACAAGTCGCTCCTGCTCACCTCGGTCGAGAAGAGCCTGCAGCTGACGGTCTTCGAGACGATCGAGGCGGCCCTGGCCGGCGAGTTCGACGCGACCACCTACGTCGGCACGCTCGAGAACGAGGGCGTCACGATCTCGGACTTCCACGACCAGGCCTCCGCCGTCTCCGACGAGCTGGCCGCCGAGCTGGACGAGCTGCGCGCGCAGATCGAGTCCGGCGACCTGGTGATCACGACCGAGGGCACCCCCTCGGCCTGACCCGAGCACCACGACGGGGGAGCGGCGCGAGCCGTTCCCCCGTCGCTTTTGCCCCGACCCCGATGCTCTAATGGGAAACGATGCAACTCGAACTCCGCGGTATCACGAAGCGCTTCGGCGGCTTCACCGCCAATGACGCCATCGACGTCGTCGTCGAACCCGGCCAGATCCATGCCCTGCTGGGCGAGAACGGCGCGGGCAAGTCCACGTTGATGAACGTGCTCTACGGCCTGTACCGGGCCGAGGAGGGCGCGATCCTGCTCGACGGCGTCGAGCAGCACTTCTCGGGCCCCGGCGACGCCATGCGGGCCGGCATCGGCATGGTGCACCAGCACTTCATGCTCGTGCCGGTGTTCACCGTCGCCGAGAACGTGATGCTCGGCCACGAGCCCACGAAGGGCGCCGGCGTGCTCGATCTCGAGACCGCGCGCGCCCGCGTGCGCGAGATCTCGGCGCGCTTCGGCTTCGACCTCGACCCGGATGCGCGCATCGAGGACCTCCCGGTCGGTGTGCAGCAGCGGGTCGAGATCGTCAAGGCGCTCAGCCGCGATGCGAAGGTGCTCGTCTTCGACGAGCCCACCGCGGTGCTGACCCCGCAGGAGACCGACGAGCTGATCGGCATCATGCGCCAGCTCAAGGAGCAGGGCACCTCCATCGTCTTCATCTCGCACAAGCTGCGCGAGGTGCGCGCCGTGGCCGACGTGATCACCGTCATCCGTCGCGGCAAGGTCGTCGGCAGCGCTGAGCCGACCGCCAGCTCGCAGGAGCTCGCATCGCTCATGGTGGGCCGCGCGGTCGAGCTGACCGTGCAGAAGCAGACGGCGAAGCCGGGCGACGTCGCGCTCAGCATCCGGGGGCTCAGCGCCCGCAACGAGCAGGGCACCGTCACGCTCGACGGCGTCGACCTCGACATCCACCGCGGCGAGATCCTCGCGATCGCCGGGGTGCAGGGCAACGGCCAGACCGAGCTCGCGAACGCGATCATCGGGCTGCTCGGCGGTCTCGAGGGCTCGATCAGCCTCGAGGGCCGCGAGCTCATCGGCCGCTCCGTGAAGCAGGTGCTGGACGCGGGCGTCGGCTTCGTGCCCGAGGACCGCTCGCACGACGGCATCGTGAAGGAGTTCACGATCGCCGAGAACCTCATCCTCGACCGCAGCGACCGGGAGCCCTTCGCGAGCGGTCTCTCGCTCAAGCTCGGCACCGTGCGCGAGTTCGCCGAGCAGAAGTCGCGCGAGTACGACGTGCGCTCGCAGGGCATCGAGACGAAGGTCGGGCGCCTCTCCGGCGGCAACCAGCAGAAGGTCGTGCTCGCTCGCGAGCTCTCCCGCCCGCTCAAGCTTTTCATCGCGTCGCAGCCCACTCGCGGCCTCGACGTGGGCTCCATCCAGTTCGTGCACGAGCAGATCGTCGCCACGCGCGACGCCGGGGTGCCCGTGCTCATCGTCTCGACCGAGCTCGACGAGGTCGTCGCGCTCGCCGACCGCATCGCGGTCATGTACCAGGGGAGGATTGTCGACGTGGTCGCACCCGACACCAGCCGCGAGCGGCTCGGCAGCCTGATGGCGGGGGTCGTCGCGTGAGCGCCGTCACCCCTCCGGCCGTCCCGCCCGTCGAGGAGCGCGATCGCCGCGACGGCAAGGTCGGTACGGTCGTCCGCGAGATCATGTCCGGCAGCGTCGTGCTCTCGATCGCGGCCATCCTGCTCTCCTTCGTCATCGGCGGCATCCTCATCGCCGCGAGCGATGAGGACGTGCAGGAGACGGCCGGCTACTTCTTCGCGCGACCGGGCGACATGCTCGGCGCCATCCTCGACGCGGTCGGCGGCGCCTACGGAGCGCTGCTGCGCGGCGCGGTCTTCAACCCGCGCGGCGACAACCTGGGCGAGATGCTCGGCCCGATCTCCGAGACCCTCGTCTACGCCACGCCGCTCGTCGCCGCCGGTCTCGGCGTCGCGGTGGCGTTCCGTGCCGGCCTCTTCAACATCGGCGGCACCGGACAGATCGTCGCGGGCGCCGCGGCCGCCGGCTGGGTCGGCTTCGCCGTCGACCTGCCCCCCGTGCTGCACGTGATCGTCGCGCTCGTCGCGGGCATCCTCGGCGCGGCCGTCTGGGCCGGCATCGTAGGCATCCTGAAGGCGCGCACCGGCGCGCACGAGGTGATCCTCACGATCATGCTCAACTACATCGCGCTGCGGCTCTTCGACTACCTGCTCACCACGCCGGTGCTGCAGCAGCCCGGCACGGTCAACCCGATCAGCCCGCCCGTCTCGGGCGACGCCATGTTCCCGAGCATCGTCGGCCGCCTGCACTGGGGCTTCGTGGCGATGCTGCTGGCCGTCTTCGCGATCTGGTGGCTCTTCGCCAAGTCGAACCTGGGCTTCAAGATCCGCGCGGTCGGCCTCAGCCCGAGCGCGGCGCGCACCGCGGGCATCAACGTGGGGATCATCTACGTCGTGACCTTCGCCATCGCGGGCGGCCTGATGGGCATCGCCGGCTCGGCGCAGATCCTCGGCACCGAGCGGACCCTCACGGGCGGCATCGCCGGCAGCATCGGCTTCGACGCGATCACCGTGGCGCTGCTCGGGCGTTCCAAGCCGTTCGGCGTGCTCGCCGCGGGCATCCTCTTCGGCGCGCTGCGCGCCGGCAGCCGCACCATGCAGGCCAGCGAGGGCGTGCCCGTCGACATCGTGCTCGTCGTGCAGTCGTTCATCGTGCTGTTCCTCGCGGCACCGCCGCTGGTGCGGGCGATCTTCCGCCTGCCGGCGCCGGGCAGCCGTGCGACCGCCATCCTCTCCCGCTCGAAGGGCGCCAAGGCATGATCCGCGCGTACCGCACCCCGATCGTCCTGGGCGTCATCGCCCTCATCGTCATCGTGCTGTTCGGGGTCATCGGCTCCGAGGGCGACTCGACGTTCCGCATCAGCACGAGCGGCGACTTCTTCACCGTGCCCGACTTCGTGCTGCCGAGCCGCGGCACCGCCCTGGTGCTCGGCATCGTGCTGCTGGCGATCGCCGCCGCATCCGCTCTGCTCGTCCGCCGCGGTGGCCGCGTGCGCGCCTGGGTGCTTGCGGTCTTCGGCGTGCTGGCCGTGTTCGCCACCCTGTCGTGGGCGATCGCCGGCGGCACGCTGCCGATGACGCAGCTGCTGCAGGGATCGCTGGCGCTGGCCGTGCCGCTGGTCTTCGGCGCCCTCGGCGGCGTGCTCAGCGAGCGCGTCGGCGTGGTCAACATCGCCATCGAGGGGCAGCTGCTCGCGGGTGCGTTCAGCTCCGCCGTGGTCGCCTCGCTGACGGGCAACCTCTACGCGGGCCTGCTCGCCGCGGCCGTCGCCGGCGCGCTCGTCTCGCTCGTGCTGGCGGTCTTCGCGATCACCTACATCGTCGATCAGGTGATCGTCGGCGTCGTGCTCAACGTGCTCGTCGTCGGGCTCACGAGCTTCCTGCACTCGGCGGTGCTCGACAGCGCCTCGAACTCGCCGGGCCGACTGCCGCAGATCGAGATCCCGCTGCTCGCGCAGATCCCGCTGCTGGGACCGCTGCTGTTCGAGCAGACGCTCATCATCTACCTCATGTTCATCGCGGTCGCCATCGTCACCTTCGCGCTGTTCCGCACCCGCTGGGGCCTGCGCCTCCGCGCCGTCGGCGAGCACCCGCAGGCCGCCGACACGGTCGGCATCAACGTGGCGCGCACGCGCTTCATGGGCGTGACGCTCGGCGGCGCGCTCGCGGGACTCGGCGGCGCGTTCTTCACGCTCGGCTCGGTCGGCGCGTTCAGCCAGGAGATGACCGCGGGCCAGGGCTACATCGCCCTCGCTGCGCTCATCTTCGGGCGCTGGAACCCCATCCTCGCCACGCTCGCGGCGCTGCTGTTCGGCTTCGCCCGCAACCTCGCCTCGGTGCTCGGCATCGTGGGGTCGCCCGTGCCGAGCCAGTTCCTGCTCATGCTGCCCTACGTCGTCACGCTCATCGCCGTCGCCGGTCTCGCCGGCAAGGTGCGCGGGCCGGCCGCGGCGGGCACGCCGTACATCAAGGGTTGATCGCATGACCGACATCGACTGGGACGCCCTCCGCGACGCCGCGCGCGACGCGATGGGCCGCGCCTACGCCCCGTACTCGAAGTTCCCGGTCGGCGCCGCTGCGCTGACCGAGGACGGACGCATCGTCAGCGGCTGCAACGTCGAGAACGCCTCCTACGGGGTCGGCCTCTGCGCCGAGTGCGCGCTCGTATCGAACCTGCAGATGACCGGGGGAGGGCGCCTGGTCGCCTTCGCCTGCGTCGACGGCAACGGCGGGGTGCTCATGCCCTGCGGCCGCTGCCGCCAGCTGCTCAACGAGTTCAGCGCGCCGGGAATGCTGCTCGACACCGTGAGCGGCATCAAGACCATCGAGCAGGTGCTGCCCGACGCCTTCGGGCCTCGGCAGCTCGAGGAGTACGCGGCGGGCTGAGGCCCGCATCCGCTCGTCCGCCGTTCACCGTCGGCTCGTACCCTGAGCCGATCGCACCACCCCAGGAGGCACCCATGGCCGTCGAGCCCTTCGATGTCGTCGATCTGATCCGCGCCAAGCGCGACCACGGCGAGCTCAGCACCCCGCAGATCGACTGGCTGATCGACGCCTACACCCGCGGCTACGTCGCCGACGAGCAGATGGCCGCGATGGCGATGGCGATCTTCCTCAACGGCATGGAGCGCCGCGAGATCAAGGACCTCACCCTGGCGATGATCGCCTCGGGCGAGACGATGGACTTCGACGGGCTGGGCAAGGTCACGACCGACAAGCACTCCACGGGCGGCGTGGGCGACAAGATCACCCTGCCGCTCGCGCCGCTGGTCGCGTCGTTCGGAGTGGCGGTGCCGCAGCTCTCCGGCCGCGGGCTGGGCCACACGGGCGGCACGCTCGACAAGCTCGAGTCCATCCCGGGCTGGCAGGCCTCGATCTCGAACGAGCGGATGCAGGCGATCCTGCGCGACGTCGGCGCGGTCGTCTGCGCCGCCGGCAGCGGCCTCGCGCCCGCGGACGGCAAGCTCTACGCGCTGCGCGACATCACGGGCACGGTGGAGTGCATCCCGCTGATCGCCAGCTCGATCATGAGCAAGAAGATCGCCGAGGGCACCGGCGCCCTCGTGCTCGACGTCAAGTTCGGCTCGGGCGCCTTCATCAAGGACCAGGCGGTCTCGCGCAAACTTGCCGAGACGATGGTGCAGCTGGGAGCGGATGCGGGCGTCGCCACGACCGCGCTGCTCACCGACATGAGCGTGCCGCTGGGGCTGACCATCGGCAACGCCCTCGAGGTGCGCGAGTCGGTGGAGGTGCTCGCCGGCGGCGGCCCCGCCGACATCGTCGAGCTGACCGTGGCGCTCGCCCGCGAGATGCTCGCGCTGGCCGGCCTGCCCGACGCCGACGTGGAGGGGCACCTCGCGAACGGCAGGGCCATGGACTCGTGGCGCGCGATGA
Source organism: Microbacteriaceae bacterium PS02343 (assembly GCA_029959365.1). Taxonomy (GTDB): domain Bacteria; phylum Actinomycetota; class Actinomycetes; order Actinomycetales; family Microbacteriaceae; genus Arenivirga. The sequence goes on from JASCOA010000068.1 coordinate 14,450, forward strand.
TCGCGGCGCAGGGCGGCGACCCGGACGGCGCGCTGCCGGTCGCTCCCGAGACCCACGTGGTGACCGCGCCGCGCTCGGGTGTGCTGGCGACGCAGGAGGCGCTGCCGTTCGGCATCGCGGCCTGGCGCCTCGGCGCCCGCCGCGCCCCCAACCAGGCCCCGGTGGTCCACACCGCCCGCATCGAGCTGCACGCCAAGCCCGGCGACCCGGTCGTCGAGGGTCAGCCCCTCTTCACGCTGCACGCCGAGGAGGCCGAGCGCTTCGACCGGGCCCTGGAGTCGCTCGAGGGCGCCTGGTCGATCGCCGACACGGCGGTCGCTCGCGGGCCCCTGGTCGCGGACCGCATCACCGCGGTGTAGCGCGGCTGCGGCGCCGCTTGCTGTCTGCGCCTGCGCCTGCAGCCGCACCCGCGGCCCCAGACCTCGAGTTGCCCACTTCTGTCGGCGTGTCGGGGGGGGCCGGGTCGTAGTTGTGGGCATCTCGAGTCGGGATGCCGTTCGTACCGGGCGCGTTCGGCAGCTGGTGGGGCGCGAACCGTGGCTGTGGGAATGAGGGTGCTCAGCGCGGGTCGGACGCGTGCGCCATGATCTCGCGGATGTCGCGGATGAGCGCCGCAGGATTCACGACATCGGCGATCGTCGCGCGCAGCGGCAGAAAGCCCGACGCGGTGTATCGCGAGAACCGGCGCAGGTCCTTGCGCCACTGCCGCGGATCGGTTCGGTGGAACTCGCTCTCGTACTCGATCACGATCCTGAGATCCGGCAGGTAGAGGTCGGCGATGCCGATGAACCGGCCCCGCCGGTCGCGGACGTCGACGTTGACGCCGGGCACGGGCAATCCGGCTTCGATGAGAAGCACGCGAAGTCTCGACTCCTGCGGCGAACGGGATTCGGGATCGCAGAGCTCGATGGCGCGTCGGAGGTTCCGCACCCCTCGCCAGGTGCTGCGGCAGCGTCGAGCCAGTCGGGACAGCAGCGAACCATCGCGGCGGACGGCCGCATCGAGCACCGCCACGAGGTCGGCGAGTTCGAGCGTCGCCGCGAGGTCGATGAGGGTGCGCTCGATGCTGGTCGTCGCGAGGCCCTGGCAGAGGACGACGTCGTCCGGGCCGAGCGGCGCACGATGCCCGCGCAGGCCGCGAGCGTGCGGGGCGCGACCGTCCCCGACAGTGAGGTGGATCGCATCAGATCCCCGGGCCGGTGGGACCGGCAGGCCGTGGAGCAGTGCAGCGGTGTCGTGCGAGACGACGGTGCCCTCCCGCATCCGCTCGATGACCGCCCGGGCCTGCGGGCCGAGTCGATCGAGCGGCTCGGAGCACCGGACACCCCACACCCGCGCGTCGAGATCGCTGCGACGCATCCGTTCGTAGCAGACCCCTCGGGCGAGGGCGGCAGCGACGGTGATGGGGCGGCGGAACGACTCGGCGGTGGACTCGCGCATCGCTGCATCCTGCACGGCCCGGGGCGCCGGCGGGCGGGGACCGGCGGACTGGTGCACTGCGCGGGCAGTGGAGGAGCGGATGCGGACTGCTGCCGCGCGCCGAGCTGCCCACTTCGCCGAGCTGCCCGCTGCTCCGGTGCCCGGAAGCGCCACCGCGCGCCGAGTTGCCCAGATCTACCGCGCTCGACCTCGACACGCCGACAGAAGCGGGCAACTCGACGAAGCGCGAGGGGGAAGCAGGGGCGGTGCGCGGAGGAGGTCACTGTCCGGGATGAAGTACGGAGGAGGCGAAGCCGGGGGCGAGATGCGGACGAGGGCGCTGCCGGAGGAGCGCTGCGGAGCTGAGCGCCGGCGGACGGGGCACCGCCACGGCGCGGCTGCCGCGCAGCCGGCGCGGCTCCTACGATGGGAGCATGCCCCACGACTTCGAAGAACTGCTGCGCGCGCTGCCCAAGGTCAGCCTGCACGATCACCTGGACGGCGGGCTGCGGCCGCAGACCATCGTCGAGATCGCCGCCGAGACCGGCTTCGCGCTGCCCGCCGCGACGGCCGACGAGCTCGAGGCCTGGTTCACGAGCAGCGCCAGCGCGGGGACGCTGGACGAGTACCTCGCCACCTTCGCGGTGACCGTGGGCGTGATGCAGACGCGCGACGCCCTCATCCGCGTGGCCCGGGAGTTCGTGGAGGACCTCGTGGCCGACGGCGTCGTGCACGGCGAGATCCGCTGGGCCCCCGAGCAGCACCTCAGCGGCGGCCTGAGCCTCGACGAGGCCGTCGAGGCGGTGCAGGAGGGCATCGACGAGGCGCTCGAGGCCTCCGAGCGGCCGATCACCGCGGGGCAGATCCTCTGCGCGCTGCGGCACCTCGACCGCAGCGACGAGATCGCCGAGCTGGCGCTGCGCCACCGCGACCGCGGCGTGCTCGGCTTCGACATCGCCGGCCCCGAGATCGGCTTCGCGGCGAGTGCGCACCGGGCCGCCTTCGAGCGGCTCGCCGCCGAGCACCTGCCCGTCACCGTGCACGCCGGCGAGGCCGACGGCGTCGCGAGCATCGAGGATGCGCTGCTCGCCGGCCGCGCGCTGCGGCTCGGTCACGGCGTTGGCATCGCGCTCGACATCGAGCTGGAGGAGAGCGACGGCGAGACCCTCGCGACCCTCGGCCGCACCGCCCGGTGGGTGCGCGACCGCGAGATCGTGCTCGAGACCGCACCGAGCTCGAACCTGCAGACCGAGCCGGCGAAGTGGTTCGGCCCCGAGCTCGCCGACCAGCCCTTCGACCTGCTCTACCAGCTCGGCTACCGCGTGACGGTGAACACCGACAACCGCCTCATGAGCGCGACGAGCATCACCCGCGAGCTGGCGCAGCTGGTCGAGGCCTTCGACTACGACCTGGCCGACCTCGAGGTCTTCCAGCTCAACGCGGCGGCCGGGTCGTTCCTGCCGCTCGAGCAGCGCGAGGAACTGGCCGAGCTGATCAGCGACGGCTTCGAGGCGGCGCTGCTGCTGATCGAGGACGAGGGCGCAGCGGATGAGGAGCCCGGAGCATGAAGATCGTCACCATCTGCGGCGCCGGCATGGGCACGAGCGCGATCCTCAAGGTGAACGTCGAGCGCGTGCTGAAGAAGCTCGGCCGCAGCGACGAGGTCGTGGCCGCCGATGTCGCCTCGGTCTCGACCGTGGCCGCCGACGCGCAGGTGATCCTGACCTCGCAGCACTACGTCGAGGCGATCGGCAAGACCTGGGCCGACGTGATCGTGATCGACAACTTCCTCGACCTCGCCGAGATCGAGTCGAAGCTCGAGGACGCGCTGGGCTGAGCGAACGGCAGCCGAGCGGATGCGCGGGGCCCGGCCCCGCGC
>JASCOA010000069.1 GCA_029959365.1 Microbacteriaceae bacterium PS02343
CCGCCCAACCCCCCCCCCCCCCCCCCACCCCCCCCCCCCCGGGGGGGGGGGGGGGCTGCGTCGTGGAACCGGTCAGAGCGTGTCGTCGGTGCGACGCTCCGTGACGGTCGCGTTGGAGCCGGGCTCGCGCACCGTCCGCTGCGTGGTCGTCGACTGACGGCGACGGACGAGCAGCGCGATGCCGATCATGGTGATGACGAAGCCGGCGCCCATCAGGAGGTAACCGACCAGGTCGAGGTCGATCCAGTCGACCTGCACGTTCAGGGCGAAGGCCAGGATGGCGCCCACGACGAACAGGAAGATGCCGGTGCCGATGCTCATGAGCTGTCCTCTCGATTGGTCCGCGGCCGGGGGATGCCGGTCGAGGTCGGCTCCGACGCTAAGCCCGCGCCCGCCTGCGTTCGGTCAGCTGCCAGTGCGCGCCCAGCCGACGAGCGGGCGGATGTGCGCTGGCGATACGCTGGACGCTCCGCACCGCTCGTCCCGTCAGGAGTCCGCATGAGCCCCAGCCACCTCGATCTCGCCGTCATCGCCGGGGACGGCATCGGACCGGAGGTGGTGGCGGAGGCGCTGCAGGCCCTGCACCTGGCCGTGCGCGACGAGGTGCGCGTGTCGGAGAAGCACTACAAACTGGGCGCCGAGCACTTCCTCGAGACGGGGGAGATCCTCGACGAGGCGACGATGGACCAGCTGGCGCAGCACCAGGCGATCCTCTTCGGCGCCGTCGGCGGCACCCCCAACGACCCCCGCCTCGCGGGCGGCATCATCGAGCGCGGTCTGCTGCTCAAGCTGCGCTTCGCCTTCGACCACTACGTCAACCTGCGCCCGAGCCGCATCTTCCCTGGCGTGACGAGCCCGCTGGTCGACCCCCAGGACTTCGACTTCGTCGTGGTGCGCGAGGGCACCGAGGGCCCCTACGTCGGCAACGGCGGCGCGATCCGGGTCGGCACGAGGCACGAGATCGCCAACGAGGTGTCCATCAACACCGCTCACGGCGTCGAGCGACTGGTGCGCTTCGGTTTCGCCACGGCGGCGGCACGGCCCGCGCGCAAGCTCACGCTGGTGCACAAGACGAACGTGCTCAGCCACGCCGGCGGGCTCTGGTCGCGCACCGTCGACCGCATCGCGAAGGACTACCCGCAGGTCGCGGTCGACTACCTGCACATCGATGCGGCCACGATCTTCATGGTGACGAACCCTGGTAGGTTCGACACCATCGTCACGGACAACCTCTTCGGCGACATCCTCACCGATCTGGCCGCCGCGATCAGCGGTGGCATCGGACTGGCAGCCTCGGGCAACATCAACCCCGACGGCACCTTCCCCAGCATGTTCGAGCCGGTGCACGGTTCCGCTCCCGACATCGCTGGGCGGCAGCTCGCCGACCCGACCGCCGCGATCCTCTCCGCCGGCCTCCTGCTCGAGCACCTCGGGCACACGGACGCCGCCGATCGGATCACCGCCGCGGTCGAGGCGGACCTCGCTCATCGCGGCGAGGCCCGGCGCAGCACCGCCGAGATCGGCACCGCCATCCGTCACCGCATCACGTCGCTCTAAGGATCCCGATGACCATCACCGATACCGCAGCGCCGCTGCAGTTCCTGCGCCAGCGCAACCTCCAGGCCAAGTCCGACGCCGAGCGCGAGGCGATCCTCGCCGACCCGGGCTTCGGCCAGCACTTCACCGACCACCTCGTCGACCTCTGCTGGAGCGAGAAGGGCGGCTGGCACCGTCCGCGCGTGCGCCCCTACGGCCCGCTCTCGATCGACCCCGCCGCCGCGGTGCTGCACTACGCGCAGGAGATCTTCGAGGGCCTCAAGGCCTACCGGCACGCCGACGGCTCCGTCTGGACCTTCCGCGCCGAGCAGAACGCCCTGCGCCTGCAGCGCTCGGCCCGCCGCCTGGCCCTGCCCGAGCTGCCGGTCGAGTACTTCCTGCAGTCGATCGAGGAGCTCCTGAGGATCGACGAGGCCTGGGTGCCCGGCGCCCCCGAGACCAGCCTCTACCTGCGCCCCTTCATGTGGGCGAAGGAGGCCTTCCTCGGCGTGCGCCCCGCGAAGAAGGTCGAGTACACCGTCATCGCCAGCCCGGCCGGCGCCTACTTCACCGGCGGCGTGCAGCCCGTCTCGATCTGGCTGTCGAGCACCTACTCGCGCGCCGGCGAGGGCGGCATGGGCGCGGCGAAGACCGGCGGCAACTACGCCGCGTCGCTGCTGCCGCAGCAGGAGGCGTACGCGAACGGATGCTCGCAGGTGCTGTTCCTCGACGCGCTCGAGCACAAGTACGTCGAGGAGCTCGGCGGCATGAACGTGTTCCTCGTCTACGGCGACGGACGCCTCGTGACCCCGGCCACCTCGGGCACGATCCTCGAGGGCATCACGCGCGACAGCATCATCCAGCTCGCGAAGGACCGCGGCCTGACGGTCGAGGAGCGCCAGGTGAGCCTCGACGAGTGGCGCGAGGGGGTCGAGTCCGGCGCCATCACCGAGGTGTTCGCCTGCGGTACCGCGGCGGTCGTCACCCCGATCGCCGAGCTCAAGGGCGCGGAGTTCACCATCACCAACCCCGCCGTCGGGGAGGACTCGCTGACGCTGTCGCTGCGCGAGGAGCTCACCGGCATCCAGTACGGCCGCGTCGAGGACCGTCACGGCTGGATGACCAAGGTCACCGGCTGATCCCTACGGATGCAGCGCTCGGCCCCTGTCGGAATCGGCAGGGGCCGTCGCCGTCCCCGCCCGGTAGGTTCGAGGGGTGAAGATCGCCCGGTTCGCCACCTCCGGCCAGGATCCCCGCTTCGGCATCGTCGACGACGAGGAGCTCGTCGTGCTCAAGGCCGACCCGCTCTTCGCGGGCTTCGACACGACCGGCGAGCGCGTGCCGCTCGCCGACGCCCGGCTGCTCGCCCCGGTCATCCCGCGCTCGAAGGTCGTGGGCGTCGGCATGAACTACGCCGCCCACCGCGACGAGCTCGAGTACCAGGCGCCCGAGGCGCCGCTGCTGTTCCTCAAGCCGAACACCTCGGTGATCGGCCCGGGCGACGCGATCCAGATCCCGCCCGTCGAGGGCCGCATCGTGCACGAGGGCGAGCTCGCCGTCGTGATCGGCAAGGTCGCCAAGTCGGTGCGGGCCGAGGACTGGCGGGACGTCGTCTTCGGCTACACGATCGCCAACGACGTCGCCGCCCGCGACCAGATGTTCGCCGACGGCCAGTGGGCGCGCGCCAAGGGCTACGACACCTTCTGCCCGATCGGTCCGGTCATCGAGACCGAGCTCGACGCCCAGAACGTGCAGATCTCCACCTTCGTCGACGGCGAGCCGCGCCGCAGGGGCAACACGTCCGACATGCTGCACCAGCTGCCGGAGCTGATCGCCTACATCTCCGACATCTGGACCCTGCTGCCCGGCGACCTCATCCTCACCGGCACGCCCGCAGGCCTGGGCGGCTTCACCGACGGCCAGACCGTCGACATCACCATCGAGGGCATCGGCACGCTCACGAACCCCGCGCGCAACCGGTGACGGCCGCGCCGATCGCGCGGCTGCAGCGCCGCACGATCGGGGTGCTCGTCGCGGGCCAGGTGCTCGGCGGCGTCGGCATCGGTGCGGCCTTCTCGGTGGGCGCGCTGCTCGTCGCGCGGGTCGCCGGGGAGTCGCTGTCGGGCTTCGCCACGACGAGCACGACGCTCGGCGCCGCGGCCGCGGCGATCCCGCTCGCCCGCCTCGCCGCTCGCCGCGGCCGGGGCCCCGCGCTCGCGACCGGCGCGCTGCTGGCCGGCGTCGGCGCGGCCGTCGTGGTCGCCGCGTCGGTGCTGCACCTCGCACCGCTCCTCTTCGCCGGGCTCGTGCTGCTCGGCTGCAGCACCGCCGCCAACCTGCAGGCGCGCTTCGCCGCCGCCGATCTCGCGGACGAGCGGCATCGCGGCCGCGACCTCTCGATCGTCGTCTGGTCCACGACGATCGGCGCGGTCGTCGGACCGAACCTCTCCGGCGCGGGGGAGGCCCTCGGCACCGCTCTGAACCTGCCGCCGCTCACCGGCCCGTTCCTCTTCCCCGTGGTCAGCCAGGTGCTCGCGGCCTTGCTGCTCATCACGGCGCTGCGCCCCGATCCGCTGCGCACCGCGCGGGCGCTCGCGGACCGCACCGATGCCGCCGAGCGCTCCGAGCGAGCGGATGAGGTCGCCGCCGCGGAGGCCCCGTCCGCCCCGCTCGGCGACGCAGCGCCGCAGACCATCGCCGCGCCGGCGCGCATCCCGCGCGGCCCCGGGGCCGCCATCGCGCTCGTCGCGCTGAGCCACGCCACGATGGTCGCGGTCATGTCGATGACCCCGCTGCACCTGCAGCACCACGGCGCCTCGCTCGTGATCATCGGCGTGACGATCAGCCTGCACGTCGTCGGCATGTACGGCTTCTCGCCGCTCTTCGGCGTGCTCGCCGACCGCTGGGGCCGGGTGCGCACCGCCGGTCTGGGGCTGGCGCTGCTGCTCGCCGCGCTGCTCGTCGCGGCGCTCGGCGGCGAGCGCACCGAGTGGGTCGTCGTCGCGCTGATCCTGCTCGGCCTGGGCTGGAGTGGCGCGACCATCGCCGGCGCGGGCCTGCTCGGCGAGGGCCTGGCGCCGGGGGACCGGCCCCGGGTGCAGGGGCGCAGCGACCTGGCCATGAACCTCGCCGGCGCGGGTGGCAGCGCCCTGGCCGGCACCGTGCTCGCGACGGCCGGCTACGCCGGCCTCGCGCTGGCCTCCGTGCTGCTGGTCGCGGGAGCCGCCGTCGCGCTCGCGGTGATCGCGCGGGACCGGGCCGAGCGGATGCGCGCATCCGACCCCGCCCCGGGCATCCGCTCGCACTAGGCTGGTCGCCAGTTATGACCAGCGCAGCAGCCCTCCCCTTCACCACCGCCACCGGAGCCGACGTCCGCGTCCGCTTCTGCCCGTCCCCGACCGGGACGCCGCACGTCGGCCTCATCCGCACCGCCCTGTTCAACTGGGCGTACGCGCGGCACACGGGCGGCAAGCTCGTGTTCCGCATCGAGGACACCGACGCGGCCCGCGACAGCGAGGAGAGCTACGAGCAGCTGCTCGACGCGATGCGCTGGCTCGGGCTCGACTGGGACGAGGGCGTGGAGACCGGGGGCCCGCACGAGCCGTACCGCCAGTCGCAGCGCGGCGCGATCTACACCGAGGTGCTCGACAAGCTCAAGGCCGGCGGCCACGTCTACGAGAGCTTCTCGACCCCCGAGGAGATCGACGCGCGCAACGAGGCGAACGGCCGCGCCAAGCAGCTCGGCTACGACAACTTCGACCGCGACCTGACCGACGAGCAGCGCGCGGCCTTCCGCGCCGAGGGCCGCCAGCCGGCCCTCCGCCTGCGCGTGCCCGACACCGCGCTCGGCTTCACCGACCTGGTGCGCGGCGAGATCACCTTCCCGGCCGGATCCTTCGTCGACTTCGTCGTCGTGCGCCCGAACGGCGCCCCGCTCTACACGTTCGTCAACCCGGTCGACGACGCGCTCATGGGCGTGACGCACGTGCTGCGCGGCGAGGACCTGCTCAGCTCGACCCCGCGCCAGATCGCGCTCTACCTGGCCCTGATCGAGGTCGGCGTCGCCGACGCGATCCCGCTCTTCGGCCACCTGCCCTACGTGATGGGCGACGGCAACAAGAAGCTCTCCAAGCGCGACCCCGAGTCGAACCTCTTCCACCACCGCGACCGCGGCTTCGTGCCCGAGGGCCTGCTCAACTACCTGGCGCTGCTGGGCTGGTCGCTCTCGGCCGACCGCGACGTGTTCGGTCAGGACGAGATGGTCGCGGCCTTCGACGTGACCGACGTCAACCCCAACCCGGCCCGCTTCGATGTGAAGAAGGCCGAGTCGATCAACGGCGACCACATCCGCCTGCTCGACGGCGCGGAATTCCAGCAGCGCCTGCTGCCGTACCTGAGCGACTTCGTCGCGAGCCCGCCGACCGCGGCGCAGACCGCGATCCTCGCCGAGGCGGCTCCGCTCGTCCAGGAGCGGATGGGCATGCTCGGCGAGGCCGCCGGCATGCTCGGCTTCCTGTTCACCGGCGACGAGGAGCTCGCCTACGAGGACGACGCGCTGGCGACGCTCAAGGACGACGCGGCGGCGACGCTGCAGGCCTCCTACTCGGCGCTCGAGGGCCTCGACGACTTCACGACGACGAGCATCGAGGCGGCCCTGCGCGAGGCGCTCATCGAGGGCCTCGGTCTCAAGCCGCGCCTCGCCTTCGGCCCGCTGCGCGTCGCGCTGAGCGGCCGCCGCGTGAGCCCGCCGCTGTTCGAGTCGATGGAGATCCTCGGCAAGGCCTCGACCCTGCGCCGCCTGCAGCGCCTCTCCGAGCGGTGAGCACCGCGGTCGACGTCGTCGTCATCGGCGCAGGGCCGGCCGGCCTCAGCGCCGCGCTGAACCTCGTGCGCGCTCGCCGCGAGGTCGTGCTCATCGACGGCGGCCGACCGCGCAACGCCGCGACCCTCGCCTCGCACGGCTTCCTGAGCCGCGACGGCATCTCGCCGCTCGAGCTGCGCAAGCTCGGCCGCGAGGAGGTGGCCGCCTACCCCGGCGCCACGGTCGTCGACCGGGTGCCCGTCACCGCCGTCGAGCGCGACGGCGACGTCTTGATCGTGCGGGCCCAGCCGCGCGGCGGCGAGGCCGTCGAGTGGCGCGCCGGCGCCGTCGTGATCGCCACGGGCCTCACCGAAGTCATGCCCTCGCTGCCCAGCTTGCGCGCGTTCTACGGCACCGCGCTGCACAGCTGCATGGCCTGCGACGGCTACGAGTACGCCGACCGGCCGATCGCGCTCATCGGAGAGACCGACGATCTCGCCGAGCAGGCGCTGCTGCTGAGCTCGTGGAGCCGGGACCTCATCGTCTTCACGAACGCCGTCGGCGTCGTGAGCGCAGCGGATGAGGAGCGCCTGGCCGCGCTCGGCGTGCGCGTCGAGCGCCGCGCGGTCGCCGACATCGCGGGCGACCGCAGCGGCATGACCGGTGTGCAGCTCGCCGACGGCGAGGTGATCGCCCGCGACGGCGGCTTCCTGCGCCCCCGCTACGCGACCGGCCTCGAGTACCTCCAGGCGCTCGCACCCGAAACCGACGCGGGGGGACTGCTCGTCGTCGACGCCGAGGGCCGCACGGCCGTACCCGGTCTCTACGCGGCCGGCGATGCGACGCCGCCCGGTCCGCAGCAGCTCATCGTGGCCGCCGGGGCGGGTGCGCGCACCGCATCCGCCGTGCACCGCGATCTGCTGCGCGCCGCGCTCGACGGCTGAGCGCATCCGATCACGGTGCCTCACTACGATGAGCGCATGAACGGCACGAGCGCCCGCGGCGGAGTCCAGCGTCAGGTGCTCGCGGACCACGTCTACGAGGTGCTGCTCGAATCGCTCGTCGACGGCCGTCTCGAGGCCGGCGCCTCGGTGAACATCGACGCGCTCTCGCGCGACCTCGAGGTGTCGCAGACCCCCATCCGCGAGGCGCTGGCCCGGCTCGAGGCCACGGGCCTGGTGCACCGGCTCGCGCTCAAGGGCTACCGGGTGGCCCCGCTGTTCACCGCCGAGGACCTGGCGCACCTCACCGATGCGCGGCTGCTCATCGAGCCCGAGAACGCCTTCCTCGCCTGCCAGCGGATGACCGACGGGCTGATCGCCGAGCTGCGCCGCTCCATCGACGACCTCCGGGCGCCGACCGGGCCGAGCTTCGCGGACTTCCGCACCTACTGGGAGGCGGACGAGCGCTTCCACGGACTGATCGCCGAGGCGACCGGCAACCCGTTCCTGCTCGCGGCCTACCGTTCGCTGGGCGGCCAGGTGCAGCGCTTCCGGCTCTTCGCCGGCCTCGGCGTAACGGATGCGGAGCACGCGATCGCCGAGCACACGGCGGTCGTCGAGGCGTTCGTCGCCCGCGACCCGGTCGCCGCGCGCGCCGCCATGGCGGCCCACATCGGCGGCGTGCGGCTGCGCTCCATGCAGGAGAGCCGCGAGCGCGAGGGGGCGGAGGCCTGAGCGCCGGGCTGCCGGGGGAGCGACCCGAGGTCGCCGCTCGGAGCGGCTCGCGCCGTCCCTCGGCGCTGCGCGAGGCGCTCGCGGGCGCAGCGCTGCTGCCGCGGGGCCTGAGCCACATGCTGCGCTCGCCGGGACTGCTCGCCCTCGGAGCGCTGCCCGCTGCGATCGTCGGGGTCGTCGCCGTGGCCGGCGTGATCGCGCTGGCGCTGCACGCGGGCGCCCTCGCCGAAGCGCTCACCCCGTTCGCGGCCGGCTGGGACGAGCTGGGCCGCACCGCACTGCGCACGGCCGTCGCGGTCGCACTGGTCGTGCTGGGCACGGGGCTCGCCGTGCTGAGCTTCACCGCGCTCACCCTGCTCGTCGGCGACCCGTTCTACGAGCGGATCAGCCGCAGCGTCGATGCGCGCCTGGGCGCCCCGGCCGCAGCCGAGGAGCCCGGTTTCTGGCGCGGCGTCGGCCGCGCGCTGCGCGACGCGCTGCGACTGCTGGCCCTCTCGGCCGGGCTCGGCCTCGTGGTGTTCGCGGTCGGGCTCGTGCCGCTCGTCGGCGGCGCCCTCGCGGCGGTCGTGGGAGCGCTGACCGGCGGATGGCTGCTGGCGGTCGAGCTCAGCGGCTACGCCTTCGAGGCGCGCGGCCTCGGCCTGCGCGAGCGGCGGACGGCGCTGCGGCGGATGCGGGCGGCGAGCATCGGGCTCGGCACCACGACCTACCTGCTGTTCCTCGTGCCGTTCGCGGCGATCGTCGTCATGCCCGCGGCGGTCGCGGCGGCCGCGCTGCTGACGCGGCGGGCGCTGGGGGAGCCGACGGCCGCATCAGCTCGCCCGCCGGCCGGCGGCTGAGCTCCGACGCCCAGCGGCGTTTGCGCAAAGCCGTACGACTCGCAGCGCGCCGCGGGCCCGGATACGCTAAGGTGCAATCGTATAGGAAACACGATCCAACACGACGGAGTGTGCGCATGTCCCTGACCGCCGACAACTGGCCCATCGCCGCGGCTCTGCTGCAGTTCCCGGCCGTCAAGCGCGACGGCACCGTCGTGCAGGACGCTGACGCGGCCGAGTGGCTCGCCACCTTCCGCGAGGTGAAGGATGCGGGCTTCGACGCCGTGGACCTCACCGACAGCTGGGTGCGCGCCGGCGACCTCAGCAGCGCGCGGCTCGACGAGCTCAAGGCCGCCTTCACGGAGGCCGGCCTCACCGCGCCCTCGCTCTCCGCCATCCGCAGGAGCGTCATCGACGCCCAGCACGGTGACGAGAACCTCGCCTACAGCCACCGCACCCTCGAGGCCGCGGCGCAGCTCGGCCAGACCGTCGTCTCGTTCGGCCTGCATCAGGCGCTCACGCCGGCGCAGAAGGAAGCGCTCTGGTTCTGGACCGTGCCCGGCCACCAGGACCCGGACCCGGCGGAGCACCCCGAGGTGTGGAACGCCGCCGTCACGCGCTTCCGCGAGCTCGGCAAGCACGCCGAGGAGCTCGGCCTGCTCGTCTCGCTCGAGATGTACGAGGACACCTATCTCGGCACCGGCGCGAGCTCGGCCCGTCTCGCCGAGGAGATCGGCCTGCAGAACGTGGGCATCAACGCGGACGTCGGCAACCTGGTGCGCCTGCACCGCCCCATCGAGGACTACTGGGACATCTTCGAGGCGGTGCTGCCGTGGACCAACTACTGGCACGTCAAGGGCTACCAGCGCGACGAGAACGCCGCGACCGGCCTCTACACCTCCATCCCCACGGCGATGGAGAGCGGCCTCATCAACTACCGCGAGGTCTTCAAGCTGGCCCTCGAGCACGGCTTCCAGGGCGTCATCGCCGCGGAGAGCTACGGCGGCGACGGCCTCTCGGTCAGCGCGGCCAACCAGGCCTACCTCCGGCGGCAGGTGCTGCCGAAGCGGGACGGCTACGCTCTTGGTGTCAGCAATGTCACTCAGCGGGCCTCCCGCGTCTCCTGACGCGGTTCCCGTTCGGTCATCCCCACACCCCAATAGGAGCTCCAGCACAATGACGCGCGTTTTCGACAGGCCCGAGGAGTTCGCCGAGACGGCGATCGACGGCCTCGTCGCCTCCCACCGCCAGTACCTCGCACGAGTCGACGGCGGCGTGATCCGCTCGACCGTGACCCCCGAGAACCAGGTCGCCGTGATCATCGGCGGCGGCTCGGGCCACTACCCGGCCTTCGCCGGCCTCGTCGGCCCCGGTCTCGCGGCCGGCTCGGTCTGCGGCAACCTCTTCGCCTCGCCCTCGACCTCGCAGGTCTTCCGCGTCGCGAAGGCCGCCCAGCGCGGTGGCGGCGTGCTGCTGAGCTACGGCAACTACGCCGGCGACGTGCTGCACTTCGGCGAGGCCGAGCGCCAGCTCAACGAGGCCGGCATCCCCACCCGCACCGTGCGCGTCACCGACGACATCGCCAGCGCCCCGATCGAGCAGATCGAGAAGCGCCGGGGCATCGCGGGCGACCTCACCGTCTTCAAGGTCGCCGGCGCCGCCGCCGAGCGGGGCGACAGCCTCGACGAGGTCGTGCGCGTCTCCGAGAAGGCCAACCTGCACACGCGTTCGCTGGGCGTCGCCTTCGGCAGCCCGACGCTCCCCGGTGCCGAGGCCCCGCTGTTCAGCGTTCCCGAGGGCCAGTTCTCGCTCGGCCTCGGCATCCACGGCGAGCCCGGCATCAGCGAGCACAACATGCTCTCGGCGAAGGAGTTCGCCGACCTGATCGTCGGCAAGCTGCTCGAGGACAAGCCGGAGGCCGCGGGCACCCGCGTCGCCCCCATCCTCAACGGCCTCGGCACCGTCAAGTACGAGGAGCTCTTCGTGCTCTACACGCACGTCGAGAAGCTGCTCGTCGAGGCGGGCCTCGAGATCGTCGAGCCCGAGGTCGGCGAGCTCGTCACGAGCCTCGACATGGCGGGCCTGTCGCTCACCCTGTTCTGGCTGGACGAGGAGCTCGAGACCCTCTGGTCGGCCCCCGCCGACACCCCCGCCTTCCGCAAGGGCGCCATCGCCTCGCGCGACCGCATCGACGAGTCGGAGATCGCCGCGGCGCTCGTCGTCGAGACGGTCGAGTCGAGCGACGCCCAGCAGGCCGCCGGCGCGGTCGCGAACCGCCTCATCGAGGTCGTGCGCGCCACGATCGAGGAGCACGAGGAGGAGTTCGGCCGCATCGACGCGATCGCCGGCGACGGCGACCACGGCATCGGCATGCGCCGCGGCGCCGAGGCGGCCGCCAAGAGCGCCCGCGAGTCGGTCGAGCTCGGCCGCGGTGTCGAGCAGCTGGTGCAGCTCTCCGCCGAGAACTGGGCCGAGAAGGCCGGCGGCACCTCGGGCGCGCTCTGGGGCGCGGCCATCACCGCCGTCGCGAAGGTGCTCTCGTCGGGCGAGCAGCCCACGGCCGAGCAGGCCGCCGCTGCGGCTCGTGCCGGTCTGAAGGCCATCACCGACCTGGGCAAGGCCGAGGTCGGCGACAAGACGCTCGTCGACGCGCTCGTGCCCTTCGTCGAGACCTTCGAGGCTCGCGCCGCGGCCGGCGACGACGTCTCCGCCGCCTTCACCGCCGCCGCCACCGCGGCGCGCGCCCCCCCGGCCGCCCCCGCGCCGCGGCGTCCGCCCCACGGCCCGGCCCCCCCCCCGGCCGCGAAGACCATCGGCCACCCGGATGCGGGAGCCGTCTCCCTGTCCCTGATCGTGACCGCCGTCGCCGAGGAGATCGCCAAGTGACCGAGAACACCACCCCCTTCACCATCGTCGTCGGCTGCGACCTGGCCGGATTCGAGTACAAGGAGGCCCTCAAGGCCCAGCTCGAGGCCGACCCGCGCGTGGCCAAGGTCATCGACGTGGGCGTACCCGCGAACACCGACGACCGCGCCTACCCGCACGTCGCCGTCGACGCCGCCCGCCTCGTGGCGGCCGGCGAGGCGGACCGCGCGCTGCTCGTCTGCGGCACCGGCCTCGGCGTCGCGATCGCGGCGAACAAGGTCAACGGCGTTCGCGCCGTCACCGCGCACGACCCGTTCTCGGTGCAGCGCGCCGTGCTGAGCAACAACGCGCAGGTGCTGTGCTTCGGCCAGCGCGTCGCGGGTCTCGAGCTCGTCAAGATGCTGGCGAGCCAGTGGCTCGACTACCGCTTCGACCCCACCTCGGCCTCGGCCGAGAAGGTCGACGCGATCTGCTCCTACGAGGACTGATCGCAGGCGCGGCCGGCTGGCGTCCTCGCGGGCGCCGGCCGGCTGACGCACCATCTCACCACGGTCCATCCGGGCCAGGTTTTCAACGTCGAAACAGAGAAGAGGAGCCATGACCGAGCAGGTCATCGCCGTCGTCGGGTCCGGGTACATGGGCGGAGGCATCGCGCAGGTGCTCGCACTGTCGGGAGCCACGGTGCACATCGCCGACATCTCCGCCGAGATCGCGCAGAGCAACTACGACCGCCTCATCACCGAGGCCGAGCAGTTCGTCGCCGACGGTCTGTTCCCCGCTGACGCGGTGGAGCGCCTCCGCGCCAATCTGCACCCCGCCGCCTCGATCGAGGAGGCCGTCGCCGACGCCGTCTTCATCGAGGAGGCCGTGCCGGAGAAGATCGAGATCAAGCACGCCACGCTCGCGCGCATCTCGAAGGCCGCACGCCCGGACGCCATCATCGGCTCGAACACCTCCACGATCCTCATCGGCAAGCTCGCCGAGGCCGTCGAGGGACCCGAGCGCTTCCTCGGCGTGCACTTCTCGAACCCGGCCCCGTTCATCCCGGGCGTCGAGCTCATCCCGCACGCCGGTACCGACTCGGCGATCCTGCCGACCGTCGAGGCCATCGTGCAGGGCACCGGCAAGCAGACCGCGCGCATCAAGGACGCGACGGGCTTCGTGCTCAACCGCCTCCAGTACGCCCTGTTCCACGAGGCGACCCAGCTCGTCGACAACGGCGTGGCCTCCCCGGAGGACATCGACACGATCGTGCGCACGACCTTCGGCTTCCGCCTGCCCTTCTTCGGGCCGTTCGCGATCGCCGACATGGCCGGCCTCGACGTCTACGCCTTCTGCTACGCCTCACTGCAGACCGAGTTCCCGGAGCGCTTCGCGACGCCGCCGATCCTGCAGGAGCTCGTCGACGCCGGCAAGTTCGGCACCAAGAGCGGCGCCGGCTTCCTGCAGGTGCCCGCCGAGCGCACTCCCGAGCTGATCGCCTACCGCAACAAGGCCTACGTCGCCATGCAGAAGCTGATCGACGAGCTCGGTCCGGCACCGCTCAGCTGAGCACCGCTCCGGGGCGATCCCGGAGCCGGCGCGCCCGCTGCGGGCGCGCATCCGCCCTCCTCGGGGTCCACGAGCGCAAGTCCTTGACAGGACCGCTGCGCACGTGGACCCTATAGGAAACATGATTCACGACGGAGTGATGACAGGCGCCGCCTGCGCGCTCCGCACCCGCTAAGGAGCGCAGCATGCCCGCCAATCCCGCACCGAAGGCGCCCTGGACCCTCGGCCGCAAGATCTTCCTCGCTATCGGCATCGCCTGCGTGCTCGTCGCCGCCGTCCTCATCGTCCTCGAATACGTCTGACCTCTGACCTCGGCTCCGGCCGCACCCCCACCCGAACGACTGCACTCATAGGAGAGAACATGTCCGAAACGTCCGGCACGCCTCAGTCGGAGGCTCCGCAGCAGCTGCTGAACAGCCCCGTGCTGAAGTCGGCCATCCGCAAGGCGACCTTCCGCCTCATGCCGATGCTCGTCATCCTCTACATCGTCGCGTTCCTCGACCGCACCAACGTCGGCTTCGCCGAGGAGGCGATGGAGCAGAGCATCGGCATCAGCCAGGCCGCGTACGCGCTCGGCGCGGGCATCTTCTTCATCGGCTACGCGATCTTCGAGATCCCCAGCAACCTGCTGCTCGAGCGCTTCGGCGCCAAGATCTGGCTGGCCCGCATCGCGGTCACCTGGGGCATCGTCTCCGCGTGCTTCTCGCTCGTGCAGAACGACTTCATGTTCATCGCCCTCCGCTTCCTGCTGGGCGTGACGGAGGCCGGTCTCTTCCCGGGCGTCATCATGTTCCTCGCCGCCTGGTTCCCCAACAAGGTGCGCGTCGAGATGTTCGCCATCTTCTACCTGGCGCAGCCCTTCTCGCAGATGATCGGCAACCCGCTCTCGGGCTGGCTCATCAACATCGGCGACCAGCTCGGCTTCGTCGAGGGATGGCGCGTCATGTTCGCCGTCGAGGGCCTCATGGCCGTCGCCGCCGGCATCGCGGCGTTCTTCGTGCTGATCAACTCGCCGCAGGACGCCAAGTGGCTCGAGAAGGACGAGAAGAAGGCGCTGCTCGACGTCATGGCGCACGAGAACGTCGTGCGCGAGTCCGCCGGCCCGAAGGGCATCCTCGCCGCCCTCGGCAACGCCCGCGTCTGGTACTTCACCGTCATCTACTTCTGCCTGCAGATCGCCGTCTACGGCACCACCTTCTACCTGCCGCAGCAGGTCGCGACGCTGCTCGGCCAGGAGGCCGGCTGGCAGGTCGGCCTCGTGGCGGCCATCCCGTGGTTCTTCGGCCTGTTCTTCTGCTACTTCATCGGCCGCATCGCCAACACGGTCAAGCGCCGCCGCAACCTCGGTGCGCTGTTCTACACCACCACCGGTCTCGGCGTGCTCGGCTCGGCGTGGGCCGGCATCAACGATCAGCCCGTGCTCGGCATCGTGTTCATCACCATCGCCGTCTGCTCGTTCCTCTCCTGCGGCCCGATCACCTGGTCGTTCCCGACGGCGTTCCTCGTCGGCACCGCGGCGGCGGCCGGCATCGGACTGATCAACTCGCTCGGCAACCTCGGCGGCTTCGTGGCCCCGATCCTGCGCAACGCGGTCAATGAGGCGACCGGCTCGGAGGGCGGCTTCGCGGGCGTCATCGCGCTGGGCATCCTGCCGTTCCTGGCGGCGATCATGATGCTGCTGACGAAGCGGATGAAGACCAACGCCGACTCGCTGCTCGAGTCGGAGAAGACGCCGACGCCGCACCACTGATCGATCGCGATCCCTCGGGGCGCCCAGCCCCCGCCGTGCGCGGGGGAGGGGCGCCCCTAGGCTTGCAGGGACCCCCAACCCCACGATGGAGGAAGCATGACCGCGCAGCGCGCCCGCTGGATCGGCACCAGCACCAAGATGTACTTCGGCTACCAGCGCCACCTCGACTGGATGACCGCGGTCGCGGGAATCGTCGACGAGCGCCCGGGGCTGGCGGATGCGGGCATCACCCCGTTCGTGATCCCGTCGTTCCCGGTGCTCGAGAGCGCCCTGCGCATCCTCGGACCCGCCGGCGTCACCGTCGGCGCGCAGGCCGTGAGCCAGGACGAGGGCGCGGCGACCGGCGAGGTGAGCGCCGGCATCCTCGCGGAGATGGGCGTGCGCCTGGTCGAGATCGGCCACGCCGAGCGGCGCGCCCGCTACGGCGAGAGCGACGAGGTCGTCGCCGCAAAGACCCGCGCCTCGATCGCGGCCGGCCTCACCCCGCTGCTCTGCGTCGGCGAGCCCGACGGCGACGACCCCGCGGGGGCCGTGCGCATCGTCGTCGAGCAGTGCCTCGCCGCGGTGGGCGACGCATCCCTGCTCGACCGCATCGTCGTCGCCTACGAGCCCGTCTGGGCGATCGGCGCGCCCGCGCCCGCGGGAGCCGACTACGTCAACGAGGTCGTGGCGGGCATCCGCTCGTCGCTCTCGGAGCTCATCGGGGGTCCGGCGCCCTCGATCGTCTACGGCGGCAGCGCCGGCCCCGGACTGCTGGCCACCGTGCCCGAGGTCGACGGCCTCTTCCTGGGCCGCTTCGCCCACGATCCGGCCAACTTCGGCCGCGTGCTCGACGAGGCGCTGGCGCTCTGATCGCCGCGCTCGGCGGGCCGTGGTCGACGGCGGGGCGCAAGCTCTGCTAGAGTTATCGACGGCCCGCCGCGCGGGAACAGCCATGGGGTATGGTGTAATTGGCAACACGACGGTTTCTGGTACCGTTGTTCTTGGTTCGAGTCCAGGTACCCCAGCAAACGAAAACCCCCGCTCAGGCGGGGGTTTTGCTGTATCCGGGCGCTGGTTTCGGAACGACGGGCGGGGGACCGGTGAGCGAGGTGGCGCCGACGCGATCGATCGCACGTCGCGTGCTGCTGCATCCGCTGCCCTGGACGGCCGCGTGCTTCGCCGCCGCGCTGCCGCTGCTCGGCTCCGAGCACGACTTCTGGGGCTTCCTGCTGGCGTTGCTCTCGGGCTGGCTGGGCGCGCACACCGCGGTGCGGGTGCTCGTGCCGCTGCGCCCGGCATGGCTCTCGGTGACGCTGCACGCGCTGCTCGGTGCGCTGCTCGGGGTGCTGCTGTTCGGGCTGGTCTCGGCCGCCGAATGGCGCGATGCGCTGCCCGCCGCGCTGCTGCCGGGGCTGCTCGTGCTGCAGTTCGCGGCGGCTCCCGCGGCCGGCTGGGTCTGGCTGACGCTCATCGGGCGCGTCACCGGGGCGGTGCGCGACGGCGCGTCCCGTCGCGAGGCCGCGCTGACCGAGCCCGCCTGGGCGCGCGATGCCGACGGCTGGGGCCTCGAGCTGCGCGCCGTGCCGCTGCGGCGCAGCACCTTCCTCGCGATCGGCGTCGGCCTCGGCGCGCTCGCCGCCGTAGTCGTCGGCGGCTTCTTGCTCGTCTTCGACGACCTCGCGCAGCGGATGAGCCCCCTGGTCATGATCCTCGTGCTGGGCTGGACCGTCGGGCTGCCCGCCTACCTCGTGCTGCGCGCGGTCGCGCGGTCCCGCACGGTGGCGATCTCGCTGCGCGTCGACGGCGAGCGGATGCGCGTGCTCCGCAGCGAGGAGGGTGTGCCTGTTCTTGCCACGCCAATGTTCGATGCGGCCCTCGCCGAGCTGCGCGGACTGCGCTGGTCGGCGCGCAGCGCGCCCACCCGCATCGAGCTGCTGCGCGACGGCGATTCGTCCACCGTGCTGCTCATCGGCATGGCGAAGCGGCCGAAGGACGAGTCGCCGGTGCTGCCGCCGCTGCCCCGGCAGCTGCTGCGCGCACTGGAGAGCGCCGGGCTGCCGGAGAAGGCCTCGAAGCGCCCGCGCGACGAGGAGCTGGTGCTGGAGCGCCGACGCTAGGCTCGACCGGTGAGCAACGCATCCCTCGTCCTCGTCGCGAACGCCGGCGACAGCAGCATCAGCACCTTCCGACTCGAGGACGGGGCGCTCGAGCGCCTCGCCGTGACCGAGGGCCTGCAGGGCACGGGCACCTTCGCGATCGACGCCGCGCGCGGCCTCGTCTACGCGGGCGTCAAGGGCTCGCCCGCGGCCGTCGTCACCCTCGAGCTCGATCGCGCGACCGGAGCGCTCACCGAGCGCTCGCGCACCGACCTGCCCGGCGGCTCCGTCGCCTACCTAGCGCTGACCCGCGACGGCGGCGCCCTGCTCGGCGCCTCCTACGGCGGCAGTTACGGCTTCAGCGCCCCGATCGTCGAGGGCGTCGTCGGCGAGGCGGTCTCGACCGTCGAGCACAAGTACTTGCACGCGGTGCTCGCGAGCGCCGACGGCCGCTTCGCGCACTTCGTCTCGCTCGGCGACGACCTCGTCGCCACCTACGCGATCGGCGACGACCTGGCGCTGACCCATGTGCAGTCCGCCGCCGTGCCGGCGGGCAGCGCGCCGCGGCACCTCGTGCTCAATGCGGCGCAGGACTCGCTCTACGTCGTCACCGAGTAC